>JANXZT010000016.1 GCA_025355395.1 Betaproteobacteria bacterium | reverse complement strand
TGCTTCGGCGCGGCGTAGTCGCCAGGGTGCGCTCATGAAACTCACTGTGTATGCGATCAATGGCGTGACGCCGGTAGTCGATCCCTCTGCCTTCGTTCATCCGACCGCCGTGCTGATCGGTGACGTGATCGTGGGCGCGGGTTGCTATGTCGGGCCCGCGGCGTGCCTGCGCGGCGACTTTGGCCGGCTTGAACTACGCACCGGTGCCAATGTTCAGGACACGTGCGTGCTTCATGGTTTTCCGGGAACCGATACGATCGTTGAAGAGGATGGCCACATCGGCCACGGTGCGGTGCTGCATGGCTGCATCGTGCACCGCAACGCCTTGGTGGGAATGAATGCGGTGATCAACGACAATGCGGTGATCGGCGAATCTGCAATCGTGGCGGCCATGGCTTTCGTCAAGGCGGGCATGGTCGTCCCGCCACGAACACTTGCAGCGGGCATTCCTGCCAGGGTTATTCGCGCTCTCACCGATCAGGAGCTCGCATGGAAAGTGGAAGGCACGCGCAGCTATCAGGAGTTGACCGTGCGCAGCTTCGCGACCATGCAGGCGACGTCGCCGTTGTCGGCGGTGGAACCCGGCCGCAAACGCATCGAGGTGGGGGAGCTCTTGCCGCTGTCGGAGATCAAGAGGAAATAGGGTCAGATACGATTTCCAGAATCCACGGTCTTCACACAGGCTTGCCGGAGAAATCGTGTCTGACCCTATTTCCTGCGGGAATGACGTCATCAGAACCCTGCGGCCTGACCGTCGCGGCGTGGATCCGAGGCGCCGATGTAGCCGTCGTCGAGGCGCACGATCATTTGTCCCGCCCCGAAATCCATGTACGAATCCTCGACCGCCGTGATCTCATGGCCGAGAGCGAGCAGGCCGTCGCGTAACGGCGCGCTTGCTGATGGCTCGAGATCGATTGCTCGCCCGCCGTTTACCTTCCATCGCGGCGCATCGAGCGCTGCTTGCGGGTTCATGCGGTAGTCGAGCATGCGCACGAGCGTTTGCACGTGCGATGGCGGCTGAATCGGACCTCCCATCACCCCGAATGCCGCGAGCGGTCTCCCGTTTTCGGTCAGGAAGCCGGGGATGATGGTGTGGAATGGCCGCTTGCCACCCGCCACTTCGTTGGGGTGCCCGACCGTGAGCGAAAATCCCGCGGCGCGATTTTGCAGGCTGATACCCGTTCCGGGCACCACGACGCCGGAGCCGAAGCCCATGTAATTGGATTGAATGAGCGAGACGATCATGCCGCTTGCATCGGCGGCGCACAGGTACACGGTTCCTCCCTTCGGCGGGTCACCCGGCCCAAAGTCCTGCGCGCGCTGCCGATCGATGAGCCGCGCCCGCGACGCCAGGTAATCAGCATCGAGCAAGCCGTGGGCAGGCACAGTCATCGTTCGTGGGTCGCTGACGTAGCGATATACGTCCGCGAACGCGAGCTTCATCGCCTCGATCTGCAGATGCTGGCTCGCGACGGAATCCGGCGGCAACGCCGCAAGGTCGAAGGAGCGCAGCATGCCCAGCGCCATCTGCGCTGCAATGCCCTGTCCGTTCGGCGGAATCTCGTGCACCGTGATGCCGCGATAATCCAGGGCGAGCGGGGTCACCCAGTCGATGGTATGCAGGGCGAAATCATCGAGCGAGTGCGCAGCGCCATGCAACCGCGCGTGCGCGACCATCGCATCGGCGAGATCACCGCGGTAGAACGCATTGCCCGATGTATCGGCGATGCGCTCCAGCGTCGTGGCCATTGCCGGACTCGCGAACAATTCACCGGCACGCATCGGCCGTCCGTGGGGCAGGAAGTGCTCGGGAAAGCCGAGATGAGTGGGCATGATCGGCGCCGCGGCCGCCCACTTCTGCGCCACGACGGGGGAGACATGATAGCCATCGCGTGCGTAATGAATGGCCGGGCCGAAGAGCCTGCCAAACGGTAGCCGCCCGTAACGCTGCGACAGCGCGGACCACCCCGACACTGCGCCGGGAATCGTCACCGCTTCCCAGCCGCGTTGCGGCATCGTGCTCTGCCCGCGATACCGAGCCGGCGTGACCGCTGCCGGAGCGCGACCCGAAGCATTCAGCCCCGTCAACTCGCGACCATCCCACACGATCGCGAACAAGTCACTGCCAAGGCCGTTGCTGCACGGCTCGACCACCGTGAGTGCGATGGCAGTCGCGAGCGCCGCGTCGACGGCGCTACCGCCTTGCTGCAGCATGGCAATGCCCGCCTGCACCGCGAGCGGCTGCGAGGTCGAGACCATATTGCGCGCGAGGATGGGCTGCCGCCGCGAGGCGTACGGCAACGCCCAGTCGAAACGCATGTCCGGAGTCTGCATCAGTCGCGCAATCGCGATCGTCTCGATGTCATGCCGCCGACCGTGCGGACAATTGCGGCATCACGTTTCGGATTCGACGAAGACGACTTCGCGCTGCTTGCGGCAAGCCGGCAACACGAACGTCAGCAACAAGAGCGCCGCCAGCACCAGCATCGCCGCCGAGATGGGTCGGGTGACGAACACGGTGGGGTCCCCACGCGAGAGCAACATCGCCCGCCGCAGATTCTCTTCCAGGAGCGGACCCAGCACGATGCAGGATCGAGCGTTCGCCCTGGCTTTCCAGGTTGACCAGGATTTCCGCAAAGCCAAAAAGGCCCATTGCCACCACCGCGGTCCCGATGCCATCGGTGAGCTCGGGAATGCCAAACGAAAAACGGGCGAGGCCGGAATTCACATCGGTGCCGACGATCCCAAGCAAGAGCCCGAGGACGATCATGGCGATGGCCTTCAGGATCGAGCCGTGCGCCAGCACCACGGCGCCGATCATGCCGAGGGTCATCAGCGAGGAATATTCGGCCGGCCCGAATTTCAACGCGAGCTCCGACATCGGCGCGGCGAATCCCGCGAGCAATACCGTGCCGACGCAACCGGCAAAAAACGAGCCGAGTGCAGCGATCGTCAACGCGGCACCGGCGCGCCCCTTGCGTGCCATCTGGTGGCCATCGAGACAAGTCACCGCCGAGGACGCTTCCCCCGGCAAATTGACCAGAATGGCGGTTGTCGAGCCGCCGTACTGCGCGCCGTAATATATGCCGGCAAGCATGATGAGTGCCGACACCGGCTGCAACGCGTAAGTGATCGGCAGCAACATCGCGATCGTCGCCACGGGACCGATCCCCGGCAGCACGCCGATAAGCGTACCGAGCAGGCAACCGATCAGGCAATACCAGAGATTGCCAAGGGTGAGCGCGACGCCGAAGCCGGTGGCGAGATTGGAAAAGAGATCCATCAGTGGGCGCCGAGGAAGGTCGGCCACACCGCAAACTGCAGCCCCAGCCCCCACACGAATCCGGCGACGGCGATGATGGCGAGAATCGCACCGCTGATCAACGCCTCTTTCCACCGGAACTCACTGCTGGCGAAGCTCGACAGCAGTATCAGCACGAGGGTCGAAACCACCAGGCCGGCGTAGGGAACGATCACGCCGAACAGAACGACGCTGCCGAGCACGATGGCCGCCGGCACCGGCGAGCCGAACTCGATCGGGCCGCCCTCGAGCCGCAACGCACGCAGCGCAAGGATGACGCCGAACAGGATCAGCAAGATGCCCAGGATGCGGGGGAAGTACCCGGGGCCCATGCGGGCTGCGGTGCCCATCGGATAGCCGGCTGCCACGATCATCGAGAAGAGGCCGAACCCAATGAACATCAGGCCCGACGCAAAGTCTTTGGGGTGGCGAATCTTCGCCATGCGGGTCTCCTCAACGGTTTGTGATCACGATGCGGCGGCTGTTCTTGTTGTTGTCGTGCGCGCAAGGCTTGCGCACGAGCGGAACTCGCTGCATCTCCGGCGCGCAAGCATAGCATCGAACCGCTCGCAGGCGTATCGGTGACGACGCCATCAAAATGTGAACGTCGTTCACCGTTTGGCGGAAATAACGTACCGAATCCTTACACCCACCTCACTCGAGGGCAGCGTCTTCGCGGGGACGACGATATCCAGATTTGCTGCGTCACGTATTTTCGTAATCCTCAGTAATTGGTGCGTCGTTCGCACCCAAGAAAAAGGGCAGGCGCTGCCGCCTGCCCAAGGTTTCGAACACCCCATGCGCGCGTTGGCGCGGCGTCCTGCTTACATGTTGTTCTTGGCGCGCAGGTCCCTGAAGTACTCGTCGAGATGCTGGCCCTGAAGTCGCTGCGTGAGCTGGGGCTTGACCTCGTCGAAGCTGGGGATCTTTGCTTCACGGATGTCATCGAGCCGGATCACGTGCCAGCCGAATTGAGTCTGCACCGGCTGCGCCGTGAACTTGCCCTTCTCGAGCTTGACCATCGCATCGGAAAACGGCTTCACGAAGTTGGCAGGCGCGTTCCAGTCGAGATCACCGCCGTTGGCTTTGGAGCCAGGATCCTTCGAACGCTCGGCAAGCTTCTCGAACTTTTCGCCCTTTTGCAGCGCGGTAACGATCTCCTTGGCTTCGTCTTCCTTGTCAACCAGGATGTGGCGAACTTTGTATTCCTTGTCGCCGAGCTGTGACTTGATGGTGTCGTATTCCTTGTGCATCGCGGCGTCGGAGATCGGGTTGGCTTTCGCCCAGTCGGCCACTTGCGCGCGCACCAGCACGGTCTGCGCAGCGAGGTCCATTTGCGCCTTCACATCGGCGTTTTTGTCGAGCCCTTTCCTGCGCGCCTCGCGCACCAGGAGCTCACGCGTGTTGAGCTCGTCCCGAATGGCGTTGCGCATCTCCGGCGTGTCGGGCTGGCCGGCAGCAAGGCGCTCCTTCAGCAGGATGTCGAACTGAGCTTTGGCGTAGAGCTCCTTGCCCGAAGCAGCGGGCGCAGCGGTGGCCGCAGCAGCAGGGGCGGCGGGTGCAGCCTTGGGCGCACCTTTGGCCGGAGCGGCCGTTTGCGCCGAGGCGGCAGACAATCCGCCGAGCGCCACTACCGCGGCGAACCCCGCGATTGTAAGTAAATGCTTGGTCATGTGAATGATCCTCTTGGGTTGGGTTCAGGATGGGAATTCTTCGGGAGCGAGCGCCTTGATCGACAGCGCGTGGACGGGATGCGGCATGAGATCCGCCACCTGCCGATACACCTGCTGATGCCGTTGCAGGCGCGGCAGCCCGGCGAAAGCTTGTGACACGATTACGATGGAAAAGTGCCCGGCGCCACCCGCGGCACCGGCATGACCCACGTGCTCGGCGCTGTCGTCATGGATCTCCAGCACTTCCGGGTGGAGCACTGCCAGTCGTTCGCGCAGTCTCGCCGCGATGTCATTCATTGCGCCTCCTCGACGAGGTAGCGCGACAGTACGACACCCTGCCCAAGGGCGAACAGCAGGAAAAGTCCCATGCCGCCCCATACCTTGAAATTCACCCACGTGTCGAGGGAATAGTGAAAGGCGACGTACCAGTTGGCGATGCCCATGAAGGCGAAGAAGGCGACCCATGCAAACGTGAGGCGCGTCCAGATCGGTGGCGGCAGGGTGACACCTTTCATGAGACCCGCCAGAAGATTGCGGCCGAAGGCAACCCGGCCAACGAGCAGCGTGAGCCCGAAAATCGAGTAGAGCACCGTCGGCTTCCACTTGATGAAGACCTCGTCATGGAGCAGCAGCGTTGCCCCGCCGAACACCACGATGATCGCAAGCGATAGCCAATGCACCGGGGCGATCCGGCGCCGCGTGAAATGCAGCCACGCGATCTGGCCCACCGACGCGGCCATCGCCACCGCGGTGGCGACATAGATACCCTGCCACTTGAACGCGATGAAAAAAAGGAGTAGGGGAAAGTAATCGGCAACGAGTTGCATAACCAACCATTATATCTCGAATTCCCGCTGATTCGGTCCGGAGCTTATCCCGCTCCCGGTCGTCGCGCGGCGTCGTCCGCTGGCGACAGTTCAGAGGTTCCTTAGTGGCCGTTCAGGAGGCGGGCGCCCAGCGAGCGCTCCAGCGAAGCGCGCGATGAATGCGGTCCCAATCAAAAGCCGGGCCGGGATCGGTCTT
>JANXZT010000535.1 GCA_025355395.1 Betaproteobacteria bacterium | reverse complement strand
CGCTTCGTCGGACAGGCCTTCGATGTTCGACTCCCATGCCTGCACGAACGGACGATCGCCCAGCATCGACATGTTCCTGCCCCAGGTCAGGAAGTTGTCGGCGAAGTGGTGGCCGCTGCTGCAGTGGCTGAGGATCTCTTTGGCGGCCACAGTGACCGCCTCCGGATTCGAGGTTCCCCAGAACAGGGGGACGAAGAAGTTGAACAGCCGGTCTTCCGCCGGCATGGTCAGCTCGGGCAGCACAGGGGGCACGTTGTTACCGATGCCCGATGCCGGCACGGGGACGGAGGCCGGCGCTTTGGGCAGGTTGCCGCCGAAGATTTGCCTGAGCACGCGGGTCAGAAACATTCGATACCTCGGGAAGGGGCCAGGCCCGGAAGGCTCGAGTGTACGCCAGCTAAGGTGGGGGGTGAAAACCGAGCGGCGGTCTCGCGCCGCCCCTGCGACCGGTGACCCGCCGGCAGGTTCAACTCGTGTGCACCTCGTCCGTCCATACCTTGAAGCTCGCCAATGTGTTGGGGCCGAATGCGTTGCTGATCGCGACGTCGGCAGCGTCGCGGCCCCGCGCAATGAGCACCCTGCCGATGCGCGGCGTATTGTTGCGGGCGTCGAAGGCGTGCCATTGCCCATCGAGGAACGCCTCGAACCAGCCGGCAAAATCCATGGGCGCGTCGGTCACCGGAACGCCGATGTCACCGAGATAACCCGTGCAATAGCGCGCGGGAATATTCATGCAGCGGCAGAATGTCACCGCGAGATGGGCATAGTCACGGCAAACCCCGTTGCCTTCCTGAAACGCTTCCCACGCCGTCTTGCTGGGGCGTGCGTGGGCGTAACCGAAGGTGATGTGATGATGAACAAAATCGCAGATCGCCTGGACGCGGGCCCATCCCGAGGGCGCATGGCCAAAGAGATCCCACGCGGCGGCCATGAGACGCTCGGTTTCGCAATAACGGCTGCCCAGAAGAAACAGGAGCGCCTCTTCCGGCAACTGCGGCAGGGGCGTTTCGCGGGCGTCCGGCACGATGGCGTCGACCCGCCCGCTGTCGTTCACGAGCGCATCGGTCGTGATACGCGTCCGGCCGGCCGGCGCGACCAGGCGGCTGCACCAGTTTCCGAACAGATCACGATAGCCCCAAATGGCGATCGGCGGGTTGGTGACGATATGGTCCGGCACGACCAGATCCGAGACCCGGCTGTAATGCACATTGAGCATCAGGATCATGAACGTCGGAAGTGGACACTCGTAGACGATGTCGTAACCGATCCGTATTTGCATTCGACGCTCCGGTGGGGTGTCAACGGTCCGGCAACGCGGCGTTCGAGAGCGACGCGACAATCGCTTCGCGAAGCCTCCGCCAATGTGTGCCGCCGGTAAACACGTGCCTCTGATTTACTTCGATTTCGACGCCGACATAGGCCTGTGCCCCGAACTGCCGGCGCAGGTGCGACGTGAGGCCATCGTTCTCGCCGCGATAAGGATAGTTGCGCCGCACACGCAAAGGATCGATCAAGTCCTGCAGCACCTTGCTCCAGCGCTCGCACAACGCGCGCTCGGCCGGGCGCGCCGGGTCATACAGAAGGCCGACATCGGCCTTTCTTTCGCACCCGTCGAGCACCGGGGTGAAGCTGTGCGACGAAAGCTGAATGACACGTCTGCGCGCTTGGATCGCCCCGGCGACGTGCGCTTCCACTTGCGCCCGGTACGGCCGGTAGTAGCGGGCCACGATGGCGGCGCGCTCGTCCGCCGAAAGCGCGCGCGACACGTCGGAATGGAGCGCGCGATGCGAAAGCGACCGATTGAGATCGACGAGAAGCCGGCTGACAGTCGAGGCGACCAGCGGTGCATCCAACGATCGCGCCAACTGCTTCGCCATTATCAAGGCGCCGGGGTCATGGCCACGGTGCGAGTCAAGGAGTGCTCCCTGACGCCGAAACAATGGCCGATATCGCGCCGGAACACGGTTGCCGCCGTGCTCGCAGGTGACCAGAAAAAAAGGCCGCGCGCCGGGCGACGCGCAAGCGTTGCGCTCACCTACCAACGAAGCTCCGGCAATTGGGTGAACACCCGCTTGGTGCCCTCGCTCCAAGCGCTGCTGAGCGCATCGAAATACGCGTCGTGGTGCTCGAACCGCCGGCGCATGTCTACTTTCATCGTGTCCCGATCGTAGCGCAGGAAATCGATGGGCATGCCCACCGACAGGTTGCTGCGCATGGTCGAGTCGAACGACACCAGGATGCATTTGGTCGCGTCGGCGAGGTCCGTCGTTGGGGTGATGACGCGGTCGATGATCGGCTTTCCGTATTTTGCTTCGCCGGTCTGGAAGAACGGCGTATCGTAGCTCGCCTCGATGAAGTTGCCCTCCGCGTAGATGCGGAAAAGACGCATGGGCTCGTCCTTCAACTGTCCACCGACGATGAACGATGCATTGAAGGCGATGTCGCTTGCTTCGAGATACGCGCCGTCACGCTTTTCGATCTCGCGCATGGCGTCGGACACACACCCCGCCACGTCGAACATGGTGCGCGCGGTCCAGATGTTGGTGGCGCCGTCCTCATTCGCGCCGCGCTGGGTAAGCATGCTGATGACGGCCTGTGTGCCGGCGAGATTGCCGGAGCTCAAGAGCACGACGACGCGATCGCCGTCGCGCTCGAACACCGTCATCTTGCAGAATTTGGAAAAGTTGTCGAGGCCCGCGTTGGTGCGCGAATCCGACGCGAAGATCATGCCCTTTTCCAGCAGCACGCCCACACAATAGGTCATGACAGGGTCCGATCGGTGAGGCAAACCGGGGAGCAGGGGCCCCGTCGCGACGCGGTGGGGATGCGACCGGGGTGAGTCAGCACGCGAGGCCGACACCACGGATCACACCGCGCACACCGTGCGCGGGCCGAGAGTGGGGAAAGCTCGCGTCAAACCGCCATTCTGGCATGGGCGCCGATCTATCGATGATTACCGAAATGAGTGACCGCTGCTGCAAGACTTCCGTCGTTCCCGCGCAGGCGTCGCCGCGATGCGGCAACCCCAGCGTCTTTCGATGGACGCCATTGGGTCGTAAGACTGTGCGGGGACGACGATATCCAGATTTCCGGCGTCACGTATTTTCGTAATCCTCAGTGGATTCCGCGGCAGCTCTCGCTTCCCACTCCCTACATCCCGCGCTCCATCAAACGCTGCCCCACGCCCGGGCGTCGTTCGTTTCGTGGCGTTCCCAGCACCGTTGCCGGCGCTCGAGATCGCCCCCATCGGTGGCGCAACTCAAAAATCCTTCGCGCGCATCGCGCTGGTAATCGAACAGCCGCTCCCTGCGGGCGGCCGCTCGCCCCCGGAGATACGCGCATGCCTGCGTGTGAAGGCCTCTGATTCGCGCGACCGACAATTCCAACAGGCGGCCAGCGATTCCCGTTGACGCGTGCAGCGAGGCGCCCTGGCGAGCATCGACGCGCGATTCGAGTTTCGCGTTGGGAGAGAAGGGTAATGCGCGTTTCATTGAATGCTCCTGTCCCTATCCGCTGACGTGGTCGATTGCGCCGTCGCAGCGCGGGATCGGTCCACGATCCAACGGGCAAGATTCATTCGGGCACGCGCCGCCCGGTCTCCTTCCATTTGGATCCATTCGGGGCTCCGATGGCCGACGACTGCGATAGAGGGCAACTGATACACGGGACGACCGTCCTCACCCGTTCCGCGGTAGACGCCGATCATCGGTACGGGAGATGCTTGCTGCTGCACGGGCGAGGCCACGGCCCGGTCGGCGGAAAGCAACCACGGCCATACGCCACCAGCGATGAGTGCCACCGATACCGCTGCGCCGAAGATCGCAACGGGGCGGACGCGGGGCTTGCGCGAGAAGGAAAAAAAGTGTCGAATTGAGAGTGCAGTTGCCATGAGTGTTGACCTTCGCAGCGGCGGTTCCGATGGCTTCTACTCTAGTAGAACGCCTCCCCTCGGACAATCGATTTATTTTGTGGCGATATGTCAATATAATTAACATATAGGAGAAAATAATGGCGGTGCGCTTGCCCCCCATGCAGGCTTTGCGTTCGTTCGAGGCGGCGGCACGCGAAGGCAGCCTGACGCGAGCGGCGGAGACGCTCAATGTCACGCATGGCGCGATCAGTCATCAGATCAAGTCGCTCGAAGCCGACCTCGGGGTGCGCCTTGTGGAACGGGCTGGCCGCGGCATCCGGTTGACCGACGAAGGCGAACGGTTCGCGAGCCGCGTGCGCGCGGCGTTCGCGGAACTGACTGCGGCGGTGCATGAGATCACGACGCGCGCCAATCCGCGCCTGTTGCGGGTAAGCGTGGTGCCTTCCTTCGGGGGCCGTTGGTTGCTGCCCCGCATAGGCCGCTTTCT
>JANXZT010000471.1 GCA_025355395.1 Betaproteobacteria bacterium | reverse complement strand
CGCCCAAGACTCGCCAGACGGTGCTGTTTTCGGCCACGATCGACAGCGCCATCGCGCGGCTCGCGGGAAGATTGTTGCGCGACCCGGTGCGCATCGATGTTGCTACCGCCGACGCGGCGCCGCTTGCCATCGACCAGCGCGTGCATTTCGCCGATAACCATGCCCACAAGCATCGCCTCCTCGATCACCTGCTGGCGGCCACCGATATCCGGCAAAGCATCGTCTTCATCGCCACCAAGCGTGACGCCGAGGCGCTGGCGATCCGCTTGCAGGAACAGGGCCACGCGGCGGCGGCGCTGCACGGTGACATGAATCAGCGCGAGCGTACGCGCACGCTGCAGGACATGCGCCGCGGCGGAGTGCGTACGCTCGTTGCCACCGATGTCGCGGCGCGTGGCATCGACGTCGCCGGCATTACGCACGTGATCAACTTCGATTTGCCGCGACAGGCCGGGGATTATGTGCACCGCATTGGCCGCACCGGGCGTGCGGGTGCCACGGGCATTGCAGTATCGCTCGCCAGCCATGCCGAGCGCGGGGCGCTGCGCCAGATCGAGCGCTTCACCGGGGTGCCGATTGCGGCCAGCGTGATTCCAGGCCTCGAGCCGCGGGGGGGCAGCGAACGCGCACCGGCGCGTGGGCGCCGTCCGG
Organism: Betaproteobacteria bacterium; assembly: GCA_025355395.1. Lineage (GTDB taxonomy): Bacteria > Pseudomonadota > Gammaproteobacteria > Burkholderiales > Casimicrobiaceae > CAIWHR01. The sequence continues at coordinate 9,375 of JANXZT010000471.1, read as the reverse complement.
CCAATCACCGCGAGGGCGCGCGAGCGCATGTACCAGGCGGCAATGGCGGCTGGAGCAGCGAGCGCCGGGGCAACGGCAGCGCCGATCGCTTCAGCCGTGGGCCGGCGGGCGACGCCGGAATGACCCAGCGACGCGATGGCAAGCGCCGATCGTCCTGGTAAATTTTCCGGCTCGAGCTCGATCCAAAAAGCCCGCTCCGGCGGGTTTTTTCTGGGCCTTTGCCCGTCGTGGCATCGCCCCATAGGGAAAGATAGCGGCCAGTTGGTAGCCGCTCCACGGAGTTGGCGCAGTGATTTACACTCGAGGCTGAACGATATCCGGATTTCCTGCGTCACGTATTTTCGTAAACCGCAGTAGAACCGATCATGCCCAACGACGACCTTAGAGCCTGGAGCCACGACCACCGCTTCGACCAAGGCAACGAGGCCGGCGAACGCGGTGCCCGGGCCGTGATGTGGATCACCGCTTTGATGATGGTGGTCGAGATTGCAGCGGGGTGGTGGTTCAATTCGATGGCACTGCTCGCGGATGGCTGGCACATGAGCTCCCACGCGCTGGCCATCGGGTTGAGCGCATTCGCGTATGCCGCAGCGCGGCGCCACGCGGGCGACGAGCGCTTTGCGTTTGGCACCTGGAAGATCGAAGTGCTGGCCGGATTTGCGAGCGCCATCGTGCTCCTCGGCGTGGCCGCAGTGATGACGTTTGTCTCGGTCGAGCGCTTCGTCACGCCGCAACCGATCCACTATGTCGAGGCGATCGTAGTCGCAGTAATGGGACTCGCCGTGAACATCGGCTGCGCGCTCATCCTGGGCGCCGCCCATCATCAGGATGGTGACGGTCATCACGCCCATTCCGACCATCACCATCACCATGACCTCAATCTCAAGTCGGCCTACCTGCATGTGATCGCCGACGCCGCGACCTCGGTCCTGGCCATCGCTGCACTGACGGGTGGCTGGCTGTGGGGTTGGTCCTGGCTCGATCCGGTGATGGGCATCGTCGGGGCCGTGCTGGTGGCGCTGTGGGCGCGCGGGCTCCTGCGGGACACGGGCAAAGTTCTGCTCGATCGTGAGATGGACCATCCGCTGGTGACAGCAATTCGCGACACGATCGCGGCGCACCGGAGCCCCGGCGAGACGCGGCTCACCGATCTTCATGTGTGGCGGGTTGGCAAGCGCTCGTATGCCTGCGCCTTGAGTGTTGTCACCCTCGATCGCACCCTCACCTCCGCTCGCGTGCGGGATTGGCTTGCCGGGCACGACAAGATCGCGCATTCCACGGTCGAGGTGACGCAGTGCGGATAGGATGTGCGCCCATCGCGCGCGATGGATGAGGAGACGGTGTATCGTTTTACATCGCAGAGCGTGGCCACGGGTTCCCTGACTCGCGGACCGCAGGCAACGGCTCAGGAGGCGGCATGTACGCGCAGATGGTCGACACGGGATTGAAAGAAGTGCGCACGGCGGACGACATGCCGCCGGAGGAGCGCGCATTCCAGGCGCGCATCGACGCCGACATCAAGATCGAGCCCAAGGACTGGATGCCGGAGGCTTATCGGCGCACGCTCATCCGGCAAATCTCCCAGCACGCCCATTCGGAAATCGTGGGCATGCTTCCGGAAGGCAACTGGGTGACACGCGCACCGACGCTCAAGCGCAAAGCTATCCTGATGGCCAAGATTCAGGACGAAGCCGGCCACGGCCTTTATCTGTATTCGGCCGCCGAAACCCTTGGCATCTCGCGCGACCAGATGCTCGCCGACCTGCATGCCGGCCGTGCCAAATATTCCAGCATCTTCAACTATCCGACCCTCACCTGGGCGGATATCGGCACGATCGGCTGGCTGGTCGATGGCGCGGCGATCATGAACCAGATCCCGCTTTGCCGCTGTTCGTACGGGCCGTACGCACGGGCCATGGTGCGGATCTGCAAGGAAGAAAGCTTCCATCAGCGCCAAGGCTACGACATCATGCTCGCGATGTCGCGCGGCACCGATGAGCAGCAGGCGATGGCCAAGGATGCGCTCGCGCGTTGGTGGTGGCCCTCGCTCATGATGTTCGGCCCCTCCGACGCGGCCAGCGTACACAGCGGCCAATCGGCTGCGTGGAAGATCAAGCTTCTTTCGAACGACGAATTGCGGCAGCGCTTTGTCGACCAGACCGTACCGCAAGCCGATTTCCTGGGACTCACCGTTCCGGACCCGGCGTTGCGCTGGAATGACGAGACCGGACATTACGACTTCGGGGCCATCGACTGGAGCGAGTTTCACAACGTGATCAAGGGTAACGGACCGTGCAACCGTGATCGCCTGCAAGCGCGTGTCAACGCCTGGGACGAGGGTGCGTGGGTACGTGAGGCGGCAATGGCCCATGCGGAAAAGCGCGCGGCCGGGGCCGCTCGCGCCGTGGCTTCCATCCAGCAACAAGGGAGGACCGCATGACCGAATGGCCGCTGTGGGAAGTCTTCATTCGCAGCCAGCACGGGCTGGCGCACAAGCATGTGGGCAGCCTGCACGCGCCGGATGCGGAGCTCGCCATCCGCAATGCGCGCGACGTCTACACCCGGCGCAATGAAGGCATATCGATCTGGGTGGTGCGTTCGGCCGACGTCGTGGCGTCGAGCCCCGGCGACAAGGAAGCGCTGTTCGAGCCGGCGAACAGCAAGGTGTACCGCCATCCTACTTTCTTTCCGATGCCCGACGAAGTGAAGCACATCTGACGCAGAAGCAACGGGCAACCCATTCCGTAAATCAAATGACCCACCGCAACCGTCATCCCTGCGAAAGTGACCGCATTAATCCGTCACCCCCGCGTCGGCGGGGGCCCATTTTGACTTTGAAATACACCATTGGTGCCACGGAAAATGGATTCCCGTGTTCGCGGGAATGACGGAGTTTGTTTTGCATGCTTCGATGCCCAAAATCGTTACTGACCTCATCCTGTTCGAATACCTGCTGCGCCTTGGCGACTCACCACTGATCCTCGCCCAACGGTTGGGAGAATGGGTCGGCAAAGGACCGATCGTCGAAGAAGATCTGGCGCTGACCAACGTCGGGCTCGATCTGCTCGGCCAGGCGCGGATGTGGCTCGCCTACGCCGGCGAAGTCGAAGCGCGTTGTTCGCCGCGCGGCCGAGACGAAGACGCGCTCGCCTTCCACCGCGATGCAGGCGCGTTCCGGAATCTTCTGCTGGTCGAGCAGCCGAATGGCAATTATGCCGACACCATGACCCGACAGTTCCTGTTCGATGCCTGGCACGTGCGGGCATTGCAAGCGCTGACGCGATCGTGCGACCCGCGCGTGGCCGAAATTGCGGCCAAGGGCGCGAAGGAAGCGTCCTATCACGTCGAGCGCTCGGGCGACTGGATGATTCGCCTGGGCGATGGCACCGACGAATCCCACGCCAAGACCCAATCCGCGCTCGATAACCTGGGGATGTACACCGGTGAGATGTTTGCCTCCGATGCCATCGACGCGGCACTCGCCGATGCCGGGATCGGCTTCGACCATGCGGTCCTTCTGGCCCCGTGGCGCGAACATGTCGACGCCGTGCTCGAGGAGGCGACCCTCGCACTCCCGGCGGCCGAATGGATGCAGGGCAGCGGCGGACGGGGCGGCAGGCAAGGTGTTCATGGCGAGCATCTCGGTCATTTGCTCGCGGAAATGCAATATCTGCAACGTGCCTATCCGGATTCGCAATGGTGAGCACCGGGCCGCACGCCTCCAACGGCGCTGCGACTGCGCAGCGCCCCTTACTCGGGCTTGGCGCCATCTGGCAAGCTCTCGCAGGCATCGCCGACCCGGAAATCCCGGTGGTTTCGATCATCGACCTCGGCATCGTTCGCGCGGTGGAATGGGATCGCGTCGATCCGACGCTACTGGTGGTGCGGGTGACGCCCACCTATTCGGGATGTCCTGCGACCGAGCTCATCATGTCTCTTCTGCGCGAGACGCTCCTCGCGATCGGCGTGCACGCGCTTCGCATCGAGACTGCGCTCTCACCGGCATGGACCACCGCCTGGCTCACGCCGGAAGGCGCGCGGCAGCTTCGCGCATACGGCATCGTGCCGCCCGGCTCGGCATTGCCCGGGGGCCATGCTGCGGTGGCCATCGATGTGAGGGGCATCAGTCCATTGCGGCGCGTGGCCGTGGTGGTGCCGTGCCCGCGCTGCGGGTCACACCGGACGCAACTGGTGGCGCAGTTCGGATCGACTGCATGCAAGGCACAGTACCGATGCCAGGCGTGCCTCGAGCCCTTCGATTATTTCAAAACGCACTAATGAGCCGCTTTCGTCCACTGACCGTAGCCCGCGTCGATCGCGAGACGCGTGATGCGGTTGCCATCACCTTTGCCGTGCCACCGGAGTTCGCGGAGGAATACCGCTTTGCGCCCGGGCAGCATCTCACTGTGCGCACGGCGATCGATGGCCAGGAGGTGCGGCGCTCTTATTCGATATGCGCGGGCACGCACGAAGGGCGGCTCCGCATTGCGGTGAAACGCAATCCCGGCGGCGTGTTCTCGACCTGGGCCAACGAGGAGCTTCGGCCAGGCCGGACGCTCGATGTGCTGCCGCCGCTCGGTCACTTTCATGTGCCGCTCGATGCGGCGCACCGCAAGCACTATCTCGCCTTCGCGGCCGGGAGCGGCATCACTCCGGTGCTCTCGATCATCGCCACGACACTCGCGTCGGAGCCGCACAGCCGATTCACGCTGATCTATGGCAACCGTGCGTCGGCGACCGTGATGTTTCGCGAAGAGCTCGCGGCCTTGAAGGACATTCATCTTGGCCGCTTCAATCTCGTGCACGTGCTCTCGCGTGAGGCGCAGGACATCGAGCTCTTTCATGGACGCATCGACCGCGCGAAGGTGCAGGCGCTGCTGCAGCGCTGGGTGCCGATCGCAGAGGTCGATGTGGTGTTCGTGTGCGGGCCCGACGACATGATGCAGGTTGTCACCGAGGCACTCACCGCGGCGGGCTTTCCCGCCTCGCATATTCGGCTCGAACGCTTTGCCACCAGCGTGCCGCGCCACCAGCATCAAGTGCCTGCTACATTGGTGCATGGGCATGCCGATTGCGAGGTCACCGTGGTACTCGATGGCGCGACCCGCAGCTACGTATTGGAGAAAGCCAGGGAAAGTATCCTCGAGGCCGGATTGAAAGCCGGGATCGAGCTGCCGTACTCGTGCAAGTCGGGCGTGTGCTCGACCTGCCGCGCCAAGATCGTGTCCGGGGAAGTCGATATGGACGTGAACTTCGCGCTGGAGGATTATGAGGTTGCGCGCGGCTTTGTGCTCACCTGCCAGAGCTATGCCGTCACCGACCAGGTCACGGTCGACTACGATCAGACGGGATAGCGGCCGGAGATTACATGCCGACGGCGTCAGACCGTCGCGGTCAGGTGTTCCCATCGAAAAGCCCCGCTCGCTCGGGGCTTCTTGCTGTCAAGGATTGGGACTCGGATGCGGATTGTCCGGAAGCGAAGGTATCGCCCGGAGGTATTCGTAGATCGCGCGCAGATCGCCGTCGGTCTTCTTGCCGAACACCGGCCACGGCATGATTTGCAGCAACTCGCCCGGTGGATCATTGGGATTGTGCCCCGTGCGCAGCGTCGATCGAAATTGCTCGAACGTCAGCCCCGCCGGCTTGCCATTTTTATCGGGCGTAATATGGGCGGAGATGAATGGCGAAGGCGGGAACTTCCGGCCACCCGCCAGATACCGATTCCGGTCCGCCTCATCGTCGTTGGCTTGCACTGCCGGCGCCGGACCCGCGGTGACGGCCATTTCCGCCCAGCGTGTTCGGTCGCAATGAGCCAGCCACATCGTGTCGAGGCCATGCACGCGCAGCAATGTTGATGCGACAGATGCGCGAAGTCAAGGGCGGAACCGAGCCACGGGGGCGCTCTATATGGATCGCTGACGCGGATCCTGCGCTGGTCTCCTGATCTGCATGCGCCGCTCACGGCGTCCGGTTTTGCGGCTGCGTACGACGCCCGCGCGAAGCTGATAAGCTACCGTTTCCGGTTGCCGCATCCTTGGGAGCACGCTGTGTCGGTCCCGTTTTTCGAGAAACATCGCGCCACGCTCGAGCGCGCGCTCACTGCCATTGCCGAGCGCGGCTATTGGAGCGCGTATCCGGAATCGCCCAGCCCGCGCAACTATGGCGAGGGCGCGGTCGAAGCGGGCAAGGCAGCGTTCGATGCGCTATTGGACAAGCCGTTTGATTTCGGCGATTCCACGGCGGGGATGCGCGTCGGCGCCGAGCAGTCGCCGTTCGGCTTTGCGCTGGGCATCTCCTATCCCCGATCCGATATCGATCAGTTGCTGGCGGCGGTCGGACGCGCCCAGGTGGCGTGGCGCGCGGCAGGGCCGCAGGCGTGGGTGGGGGTGTGTCTCGAGACGCTCCATCGCATCAACCAGCAGAGCGCGCTGATGGCGCATGCCGTGATGCATACGACGGGCCAGGCGTTCATGATGGCTTTCCAGGCGGGAGGCCCGCACGCGCAGGACCGCGGGCTGGAAGCGGTAACCTATGCGTGGGACGAGATGCGCCGCATTCCCGGCAAGGCGCTGTGGGAAAAGCCGCAGGGCAAGAGCGAGCCGTTGCGCATGGAAAAACATTTCCGCATCGTGCCGCGTGGCGTGGGTCTTGTCATCGGCTGCTGCACCTTTCCGACCTGGAACGGGTACACCGGATTGTTTGCGGATTTGGCAACGGGTAACGCGGTGATTGTGAAGCCGCACCCCGGCGCCATTCTGCCGCTCGCGATCACGGTGAAGATCGCACGCGACGTGCTGCGTGAGGCGGGATTCGATCCCAACGTGGTGACTCTCGTCGCCCATGCGCCGGGCGACGCCATCGTGCAGCAACTCGCGCTGCGGCCGGAAGTGAAGCTCATCGATTTCACCGGCAGCACGGCGAATGGCGAATGGCTCGAAGCGAATGCAAGGCAGGCGCAGGTGTTCACCGAGAAGGCCGGTGTCAACCAGATCGTGCTCGACTCGGCCGATGATTTCAAGGGGGCGATTCGCAATATTGCATTCTCCTTAGCACTCTACACCGGCCAGATGTGCACCGCGCCGCAAAACATCTATGTTCCACGCGGTGGCATCGATACGGCCGAAGGCCACCTCAGTCTCGATCAGGTGGGTGAGGCGCTGGCGGAGGGCGTGCGCAAGCTCGTCGGCGATCCGGCGCGTGCGGTGGAAGTTCTCGGCGCGGTGCAGAACGACGGGGTGTTGCAACGCATCGAGGGCGCTCGAGCGCTCGGCCCGATCCTGCTCGACAGCCAGTCGATCACGCACCCGCAGTTTCCGCAGGCGACCATTCGCACGCCATTGATCGTACGTCTCGATTCCGCGGAGCGCGAAAAATATCTCCACGAATGGTTCGGCCCCATCGCCTTCGTCGTGGCCACCGACTCAACCGCGCAAAGCCTCGAGATCGCCGAGGAGGCGATGCGCAATCACGGCGGCCTCACACTCTCGGTGTACTCACAGCGGCCGGAGGTGATCGATCGTGCCATCGAAGTCGCCGGTAATGGCGGCGTGGCGCTTTCGATCAATCTCACCGGTGGCGTATTCGTCAATCAGTCGGCGGCGTTTTCGGACTTCCATGGCACCGGTGCCAATCCCGCCGCCAATGCAGCGCTGACCGACGCCGCGTACGTGGCCGGCCGCTTTCGGGTCGTGCAGCATCGGGTGCATGCGTGACGGTGGCGGGCTCCCAAGCCTCGCATCGAAGTGGGTGACCTGACATGATCTATGAACACATTTTGTATGCGCTGGACCGGGGCGTCGTGCGGCTGACACTCAATCGGCCGGAGCGTCTCAACTGCTTCAACGACGCCATGCATGCCGAAGTGCGCGATGCATTGGCGCGGGTGCGGGCGGAGTCAAACGTGCGCGTGTTGCTGCTGACCGGCGCTGGGCGGGGGTTTTGTGCCGGGCAGGATCTTTCCGACCGCGCGGTGACGCCCGGTGCGTCACAGGTCGATCTGGGCGCATCGATCGAGCGCAATTATCGGCCGCTCATTCTGGCGTTGCGCAATCTCCCGTTACCGGTCGTATGCGCCGTGAATGGGGTGGCCGCCGGTGCCGGCGCCAATCTGGCGCTGGCCTGCGATCTTGTGGTGGCTACGCGCTCGGCGAGTTTCATCCAGGCGTTTTGCAAGATCGGCCTGGTGCCCGATTCGGGCGGTACGTATTTCCTGCCGCGCCTGGTCGGCAGCGCACGGGCGATGGGCCTGGCGCTCCTTGGCGACAAGCTTTCCGCCGAGCAGGCGGTGCAATGGGGCTTGATCTGGAAATGTTTTGATGACGCAGCGTTCGCCGCGGAAGTCGACGCGCTGACAAGCGCGCTGGCCGCGGCGCCGACCCGCGGCCTGGCGGCCATCAAGCGCGCGTTGCAGGCATCGGAGGGCAGCACGTTGGACGCGCAGCTCGCCCTCGAGCGCGACCTGCAGCGCGAGCTTGGCTACAGCGAGGATTACCGCGAAGGCGTTGCCGCATTCCTGGGCAAACGCCCGCCGCAATTTTCCGGGCGATAGGCGCGATGGATGAAGGGTTTGCCGCGAGTCAGGCGGTAGCGCCGCCCGCAGAAGCACAAGCGTTGGCGGAGCGCGCGGCCGCCGCGATGTGGGGGCGCGACCATGCCTCGCAAGGGCTCGGCATGCGCATGGTCGCGATCGCGCCCGGGCGCGCCGACGTTGCCATGACGGTTCGGCCTGACATGTTGAACGGCCATGCGATCTGCCATGGCGGATTCATTTTCGCGCTGGCGGACAGCGCATTCGCCTTCGCGTGCAACAGCTACAATCTCACCACGGTGGCTTCGGCGTGCAGCATCGACTTTCTCGCACCCGCCAGGTTGGGGGACGTGCTGACGGCAAGAGCGCACGAGCGCACGGCCCGCGGTCGAACGGGCGTATACGACATTGACGTGGTCAATCAGCGAGGCGAGGTCATTGCGCTTGTCCGCGGCAAGAGTCATCGCATCAACGGTCAGGTGATCGTGCCGTAGAACCAGCGCTCCCGCGCGTGCCGCGCTGCGGAACTTGCGCGCTGCAGATGCGAGAAAAGGAGGTCGAAGGTCATGCCGGTACGACGCCCCATCGCATCGGAGCTCGAGCCGATCGAACGCGCCAGCGCCGATGAGCTTGCTTGCCTGCAGCTCGAGCGGATGCGCGTTTCGTTGCGGCATGCCTATACCCACGTCCCGCATTACCGCCGCAAATTCGACGCCGCCGGCGTCCATCCGTCCGATCTCGTCACGCTTTCCGATCTCGGGCGATTCCCGTTTACGACCAAGCATGATCTGCGCGACAACTATCCGTTCGGCATGTTCGCCGTGCCGCGCGAGAAGGTGGTGCGCGTG
>JANXZT010000450.1 GCA_025355395.1 Betaproteobacteria bacterium | reverse complement strand
CATACCAGGGTCCCTGGCCGTAGCCGGCATAGGCGGTGCCGGTAGCTTCCTTCAGCTTGAACCCGGAACGGGAGAAGTCGACCTTGTTTTCGGTATAGCCGAAGGCCGCACCCACCAGCAGGCGATCGCTCGCTTTGATGTCGAGCCCCACGGCCACGGTATCGAGCGTGCCATCGCCCGACAAAAAGCCGCTGTTCAGGTCCGGATTGGCGTAGTCGTACGACGCCCACGCTTCGAACTTGCCGCGCGCCGGCGCATTGATCGCCGAGATCATCCGGCCATCGAGGGCGCGCCAGTTGGCAGCCTCGACCGCAATGGGCGCTTCGGCGAGTGCTGCAATCTGCTGCGGCGCGGCGATCGCCGCGAGAGCATATTGGGCGACGAGCGCGTGTGCCGCGGTGGTCGGGTGAACGCCGTCGGCAAACACGAAGGTCTGCGCGGCGTTGGGTGTGACCAAGTTGGCGGCGGTGCATAGCAAGGAAGCTGTGGCGCCGCATGCGGGCGCCGTGGCATTGGTGAACCCATAGGCCGCGGGATTGGCAGTGACCTCGTTCAGCAGGGCGAAGATATTGAGACGCAGCGTTTGCACGCCCGCGGCATCGAGTCCGGCGAAAAGAGTACTGTTATAGAACGAGGATAAGGCAGTGATCGTCCCAGCCATCCCGGACGCCGTGCCGGCAGGCGTGCGGCCGACGTCGGGGAGCGTGACGACGACGATATAGCGGGCGCCGGCCGCGCGCAGCGTCGACACGGTGCGCACGAGATCCGTCGCGGCAGTCGCAAGATTGGGTTGCACGGCGGCGGGCGGGATCACGCCGGCCCCGGCGAGCCCTAGCTGGAAGAAAAGATCATTGGCACCCGCCCACACGACATACAGCGCGCTAGGGTCGACCGGTCCGCGCCCGAGAAAGCCAGAAACCTGGGTGGCCACAGGCGTCGCTGTCCCGGTGGGAAACGTGGCCGGCACGCCGGGCAGCCCCGTTACCCGCGCGCCGCCTTCGGCAAAGTCGTTCCCGCCCTGGTTGGCCGGCGTCACCGCAAAGCCGTAAAAGCCCCCGACGAGCGTCGCGTACACCGGCCCCGGGTTGGTCGTGAAAAGCCCCGTGCCTGGAGGCAGCACGGGCTTGAAGGAGCCGGCGTCGGTGAGGCTGTCGCCGAAGAAGTAAACGTTGCTGAACTGGGCCGCCGCCGGTGTCGCCAGGCCCAAGGCAAGCGCGCTGGCGACCAACGCCCGTTTGAAGACTCCCATTGCCGTATCTCCTTCGATTGTCTTGAGTTCTCGGCTGCTTGCGCCAAAACCGACCGCGGCGCGGCTAATTCGTGATCAATGCCAGTCGTTTGCCGCCATCGACGAGCTTCACCCGCTCGCCTTCCCTGACCGCGGGCTTGCTGCCGAAGGTCAAAGTTCGGGTGGTGCCCGAATCAAGTTTCACCGCCACCGACCAATACGCCTTCTTGTTGCGGTTCTTCTCGATCTCATTGCCGGCGTACGCGCCGCCGGCCGCGCCGACCACCGTGGCCGCCGTATTGCCGCGCCCGCTTCCGAACTGATGGCCAAGCACGCCGCCGACCACGCCGCCGGCAACGAGCCCGACGCCGGAGCCTTCGCCTTTGCGCTCGACGTGTCGAATCGATTGCACGCGGCCACAGTCGTTGCAGGCCTGTGCCAACGCGGGCGCCGCACTCGAGAGAAACGCTGCCGCCGCCAGGGCGGCTACTGCACGGATAGTCTTCGCAATCATGGATTTTCCTCCAACGAAATGGTTGCCGTCCCGCGCTGGCGTAGATAGGCAGCGCGGGCCGCTACTTACTCGGCGCGAATCCGGGCATAGCTGCCGGGCGCCGCCTCCAGCACCTTAAGCTTACCCTTGCCGGGTATTCGTGGCGCAACTTCGGCGCCCAGATGCGGCTTGAGCCAGGCGCGCCAATCGGTCCACCACGATCCTTCGTGCTGCTGCGCCGTCTGCAGCCATTCGTCCGGCGAATCCGGTTTCTGGTCGTTGGTCCAGAAACCGTACTTGATGACACTCGGCGGATTGATCATTCCGGCGATGTGGCCGGAGCCTGACAGCACGAAGCGCGACTTGCCGCGCAGGATCTGCGGACCCGCGTAAGTGGTCTTCCACGGCGCGATGTGGTCTTCCATCGCCGACACGAAGTACGACGGAACTTTGACCTTCGACAGGTCGATCGGCACGCCGGCGAGGGTGATGCCGCCGGGCTCGCGCAGGCGATTGTGCATGTACATGTTGCGCAGGTAGAAGCTGTGCATCTGCGCGGGCATCCGCGTCGCATCGACATTCCAGTGCAAGAGGTCGAACGGAAACGGATCGCGCCCCATGAGATAGTTGTTGATCATGAACGACCAGATAAGATCGTTCGAGCGCAGCATGTTGAAGGTGTTGGCCATCTCGGATCCGTGGAGGTAGCCACGCTCGCTCATCTTCTTCTCGAGCGAGCTCACCTGAGCCTCGTCGATGAACACCCCCAGCTCCCCCGCCGCCGTGAAATCGACCAGCGCGGTCATGAACGACGCGCTGACGATGCGCCGGTCGTCCTTGGCGGCCATATAGCCCAACGTCGCCGCAAGCAACGTCCCGCCCAGACAGTAGCCGAGCGCGTTTACTTCTCGCTCGCCGGTCGCCTTTTCGATCGCGTCGAGTGCCGCGACACGCTCCAACACGACGCGTCGCGCGGCGGTCGTG
>JANXZT010000446.1 GCA_025355395.1 Betaproteobacteria bacterium | reverse complement strand
GTCACGAAGCCACCTTCCCGCTGTTTCGGATCACGCGCATAACCGAAGGCATACCAGGCGCGTCCGCCGATCCAGATGACTTCGGCCGCGGCTGCCCAGGTCGGGCTAGCGTATGCCGCAAACAACCACAGCGCCGGCAGGAAGCCCGCCATTTGCTCCAGCGTGTTCATTTGTACGCGGTACGCGCGATCGAAGGCCGGATGGCCGTGACGGCTGGAGCGGCGATCTTGTATTTGCCGCGCGAACGCCCCACATTGAACGTGGTCAGCGCGTAAAGCAACGGCGTCGCCAACGTCACGGCTGCAGGCAAGGCATAACGCGATAGGCTGTCTACGATTGATCCCATGATATTGATCCAGGTGCCGGGAGGCTAACTCACCGGCGCGACGCCGGCAACGCGATCGGCCGTTCCCTCCGGTGTCTCCTATGTCCGCTTCATCCGCAAACGTTGCCCCGCCTTCGATCGCCCCGCTGACGGCGTTGAAGACCCTGCGGCGAATCGGCGCCTACCTGCGGCCATACCGGCGTCAGGTGGTGTTCGCCGCGATTGCCTTGGTCGTCGCCGCCAGCGCCGTGCTAGCTGTTGGTCAAGGTCTCAAGGCCGTCATCGACCATGGCTTCAGTGGGCAGGACGCCGCCGCGCTCGACCGGGCGTTGGTACTCATGCTGTCGGTTGTAGTCGTGATGGCCGTGGCGACCTATGTGCGTTTCTACTTTGTCTCCTGGCTCGGCGAGCGTGTCACCGCGGATCTGCGGCGCGACGTCTTCGCGCATCTGCTGCGTCTGCCACCCGGGTTTTTCGAGATGATACGCACCGGCGACGTGATCTCCCGATTGATCAACGACACCGCGATGCTCGATACGGTCATCGGCTCGTCGGCGTCGATGGCGGTGCGCAATCTTCTGCTACTGGTGGGCGGGTTCGTGATGCTGGCGCTGACCAGCGGCAAGCTGACGCTCCTGGTGTTGCTCGGCGTGCCCGCGGTCGTGATGCCCATCATCCTGTTCGGACGCCGTGTGCGTCGACTGGCGCGCGCGAGCCAGGAAAGGATCGGTGACGTAGGCGCCTATCTCGACGAGGCCCTGCACGAAATACGCACCGTTCAGGCCTACGGACATGAGGAGGAGGATCGGCATCATTTTTTCACCCGTGTCGAATCGGCGTTCAACACGGCGCGCGAGCGCATCCGCCAGCGCGCGCTCCTGGTCGCCGCGGTGATGCTGCTCGTGTTCGGTGCGGTCGGCATCATCCTCTGGATCGGGGGTCACGACGTCGTCGCCGGACGGTTGAGCCCGGGACAGCTTTCAGCCTTCGTGTTCTATGCCGTTATCGTGGCCGGCGCGGTGGGAACCATCAGCGAAGTGATCGGCGACGTGCAGCGGGCGGCCGGCGCGACGGAGCGCTTGTTCGAGCTCCTCGCGGTACAGCCGGAGATCGATGTGCCGGCCGCGCCAGTGATCCAGCCGCGGCCCTCGCCCGGAACGATGGCGCTGGAAGACGTGACATTCCGGTATCCATCACGCCCCGACGCGGCAGCGCTGGACCGGTTCTCATTGACGGTCGGCTCGGGACAGAAGGTCGCGCTGGTCGGCCCGTCCGGCGCGGGCAAGACGACGGTCTTTCAATTGCTCCTGCGGTTTTACGATCCGCAAGCCGGTGCGGTGCGTGTCGATGGCGTTGATATCCGCCGTGCCGATCCTCACCTCGTCCGTGAACGGATCGCGCTCGTTCCACAGGATCCGGTCATCTTCGCGGCGAGCGTCCTCGAAAACGTGCGCTACGGTCGGCCGCAAGCCACGGAGGCGGAAGTCCGTGCCGCGTGCGAAGCGGCACACGCAGCGGAATTCGTCGAGCGATTGCCGGAAGGTTATGGAAGCTTTCTGGGAGAGCGTGGTGCGCGACTTTCCGGAGGACAACGCCAGCGCCTCGCAATTGCGCGGGCGATCCTCGTCGACCGGCCGATACTCTTGCTCGACGAGGCCACCAGTGCCCTCGATGCGGAAAGCGAGCGCGCGGTGCAGCAGGCATTGCAGCGGCTGATGGCGGGGCGAACCGTGCTGATGATTGCGCATCGTCTGGCGACGGTACGCCACGCCGATCGCATTGCCGTGATCGACGCCGGCCGGCTCGTCGCCATCGGTACGCACGCGGAGCTTCTCCAGCGCAGCCCCTTGTACGCGCGGCTTGCGGCCCTGCAGTTCATGGACAGCGGCGTATCCGGAGCGGCGGCCTGAAGCTCTTTCGCCGCACGGCGCGTACGCAGTAAAATACTCGGTTGCCCGGCCTCTCCCCAGTTGAATCGATGATCACCTATCCCAACAGTCCGTACCAATTGCACCAGCCCTTTTCACCCGCGGGCGACCAACCCGTAGCTATCGAGAAGCTGCTCCAAGGCCTTGAAGACGGACTCTCCTTCCAGACACTTCTCGGTGTTACCGGCTCCGGCAAGACCTTCACGATGGCCAACGTCATTGCGCGCACCGGTCGACCGGCGCTGGTGCTCGCGCCGAACAAAACACTGGCGGCGCAGCTTTATTCGGAATTCCGCGAGTTCTTTCCGACCAATGCGGTGGAGTATTTCGTCTCCTACTACGACTACTACCAGCCCGAGGCGTACGTTCCTTCGCGCGACCTTTACGTCGAAAAGGATTCATCGATCAACGAGCACATCGAGCAGATGCGGCTTTCGGCCACCAAGGCGATTCTCGAGCGGCCGGATTGCGTGATCGTGGCGACGGTTTCAGCGATCTACGGTATCGGCGACCCGTCGGAATACCACTCGATGATACTGCACGTGAAGGAGGGCGACCGGCTCACCCAGCGCGATGCGATCAAGCGTCTGACCGAGATGCAGTACGAACGCAATGACACTGATTTCCGCCGTGGCACGTTTCGGGTGCGTGGCGACGTGCTTGACGTATTTCCCGCAGAGCACGCCGAGAACGCGGTTCGGTTATCGCTTTTCGATGACGAGGTGGAGTCGCTGCAGCTCTTCGATCCCCTGACCGGACATATCAAGCAGCGCATCGGGCGATTCACCGTCTTCCCATCCAGTCATTACGTGACCGGGCGCCAGAAAGTGCTCGACGCGATCGAAGCCGTCAAGCTCGAGCTCGCACTGCAGAAGGAGTTCTTTGCCGGCCAGATGAAGCTGATCGAGGCCCAGCGCATCGAGCAGCGAACGCGCTTCGACCTCGAGATGATGACCGAAATCGGCTTCTGCAAAGGCATCGAGAACTATTCGCGCCACCTATCGGGACGCCAGCCCGGAGAGCCGCCCCCGACGTTGATCGATTACCTGCCGCCGCGATCGCTGATGTTCGTCGACGAAAGTCATGTCACCATTCCGCAGGTCGGCGGCATGTACAAAGGCGACCGGGCGCGCAAGGAAAACCTGGTCAATGACGGCTTCCGGCTACCCTCCGCGCTCGATAACCGGCCACTGCGTTTCGACGAATTCGAAAAGCTGCTGCCGCAAACGATTTTTGTCTCTGCGACGCCGGCCGATTACGAGAAAAAACACGCCGGCCAGGTGGTGGAGCAGTTGGTGCGTCCTACCGGCTTGATCGATCCGATGCTCGACGTGCGTCCGGCGCAGACGCAGGTCGACGATCTCCTGTCGGAGATTACGTTGCGCGTCGAGCGCAAGCAACGGGTCCTGGTGACAACGCTCACCAAGCGCATGGCGGAGGACCTTACTGATTACCTGGGTGAGCACGGCGTAAAGGTTCGCTATCTTCATTCCGACATCGACACCGTCGAGCGGGTGGAGATCATTCGCGACCTGCGGCTGGGCGAATTCGATGTTCTGGTGGGCATCAATCTGTTGCGCGAAGGACTGGACATTCCGGAGGTGTCGCTGGTCGCCATCCTCGATGCCGACAAGGAAGGGTTCTTGCGCTCCGAGCGCTCGCTGATCCAAACCATCGGACGGGCCGCGCGGCACATCAATGGAATGGCCATCCTCTACGCCGACAAGATGACGGATTCGATGAAGGCCGCCATCGGCGAGACCGACCGACGCCGTGCACGGCAGGTTGTCTGGAACGAGAAGATGGGCATCACCCCCGTGGGTGTGCAAAAGCGCATCAAGGATCTCATCGATGGCGTCTACGATCTTGACGAGGGCAGGAAACAACTGCGGGCAGCGCAGGCGCAGGCAAAATACGGCTCGATGCCCGAGAAGGACATGGAGAAAGAGTTGAAGCACCTGGAAAAGGAAATGCTCGATGCGGCCAGGAACTTGGAGTTCGAGCGGGCAGCGGAGCTCCGGGATCGGCTCTCCACGTTGCGTGAAGCATTGTTCGGCGTGGCCTTGCCGATCGAAACCTAACCGTCAAAAAAGGTGACTGGTGGTCACAGCATTGTTGCGCCCGCGTCCGTATTGCCAATGCGTCCGGGCCCTGACCGCATTCAGCGTGCCAACCGCATGAGCACGAACGCCGCGCAATGATCCGGCGATCGAAGATGATTCCCGTGCCGCCCGAACGCAGCGTGCTGTTCGTGTGCCTTGGGAACATCTGTCGCTCGCCAACCGCCGAGGCAGTGTTTCGCGCCACCGCGCAGCGGGCGGGGATTTTGACGGCGCTCGGTGTTGATTCCGCCGGGATTGGCGATTGGCATGTCGGCCAGCCGCCGGATCGCCGGGCCATCGCGGCCGGTCACCGCCGCGGCTACGATCTGACCCGTCTGCGGGGCCGCCAGGTGACGGCTGACGATTTCGACCGATTTCATTGGATTTTCGCCATGGATCAAGCAAACCTCCGCGCGTTGGAGGCACTTCGTCCGGCGACGTACCCGGGCCATCTCGGCCTTTTTCTCACGATGGCGCCGGGGGCGGCATTGCGGGAAGTGCCCGATCCCTATTACGGTGGGGCGGACGGGTTCGATCACGTGCTCGACCTCATCGAAGAGGCGAGCGAGGCCTTGGTGGCGAAGCTTCGCACCCGAATATCGCCGCCCGCCGGCGGTTAGCCCGTCGGTCGCGCTTCCGTAGGGGTCGCCTCAATGGGCCAAAGGCAGGTGACGCAGCACCGGCGGTCGCGCCAAAAAACGGACCCGCGGGCTTAGCCGTGGAGGCGACAGATAGTGATCAGGTGCCGGCGGGCGGCTGCCCGTCACCCCGCGTCTCCACGATCTGCAGCGGCTCGTCCGCGACACTTACCCGAGGCGGGCGGGTGCGGCGCGGTCCGCTCCGGGCCACGGGTTCCGGCTCGGAAGGTGGAGGCGCATGCCGCGTTTCCACAAGCTCGAGATCGGAATCGGGCGGCAGCGCGAGCGGAATCGGCGTCGGCAGCGCGGCGGCCTCCTTGTGGGATTGCGGCGCGTGCACCGATTGCTGATTGGCATGAACGTCGTTCGAAAGCTCGTGTCGCGCGATCATTGGCCCCGGGACCGTGGGTTGACCCGGCCCACTATCCGAGGGGTGAGGGCCCGCGTCCGGTAGAGACTCGACGTTGCCGGGCGTCCATGCTGCGCTGGGTAACGGGACTGGATGGGTGTCCGCCACTCCCGCCGACAACGGCGCCATATCAGCGCGTCGTACCTCGGCAGAGCCTGAAGGTGTGGCCTGGGCCTGCCGCGGCGTTGTCGATGGCCGTTCGTGCTCCGTGCCTTCCGTGGGCGCCGTGGCGTCGCCGGAACCGGTGGTTTCCGCACGTTCCGGCCGCTCACCGCGCCCATCGCGTTGGCCGCGCTCGCCGCCACGACGGCGTCGATCGCGCCCGCGCTTGGCATCGGCGCCCTCGGTCCCATTTTCTGGTCTTTGTTGATTGATATCTTCGTTCATCAGACCGGGCTGCTCGAGGAGCGGTGTAGCCTCGGGTTGCGGACGCAATTCCCTGGGAGCCCGCGGCGGACCTTCGCGCTGTCCGTCGCGTGGTGGCTTCGGGTCACGCTGTTCGCGGGCCTCGCGCGGCTCTCTCGGCGGACGGGGTTCGCGGGGTGGACGCACGGGTTGCTCCTTCGATTCCGGCCGTTGCCCATCGCGTGTTTCGCCTCGCGGGATATCGCGTCTGCCGCCTTGGCTGCTCCCCTGGCCAGCACCCTTTGGACCTTGCGCATCGCGGGCGCCTTGGGTGCGGCTCTCGGCGCGGCCGTCATTGCGATGGTCACGATTGTCAGCGCCGCGGGTATCACGGCGCCCGTCGCGGGCCTGATCACGGCCATCACGACCCTGGCCACGCGCACGGTTGTCGCGCTGATCGCGCCCACGGCCATCGCCTCGCGTCTCACGCGATTCGCGTGGCTTTTCGGCACGAACGGGTGGTGCCGGAATGGCCGGTTGCTGCCGGAACCAATCGAGCACCTTGCTGAGCCAGCTTCCGGTCGGCGATGAGGCCGCCAGTGCAGGCTCGGTGCGGGGTGTGGGCTCGACCCGGATTGGCGCCGGCTGCGAGGGAGTGATGCCCTTGACCACCGCCTCCTGCCGCGGCTCGCGGGCTTCTTCCTTCATCTGCTCCGCGAGATCGGGCTCGGGTGGCCGCTCGACCATGTTGAAGGAAGCCGGAAGCGGCTCCCCTTGGTTGAGGTCCTCGTGGCGCAGGCGCTGCACGGTGTAGTTGGGCGTTTCCAGATGGCGGTTCGGGATCAGCAGCACGTTGACTTTGAATCGCGTTTCGATCGACAGCACTTCCGTGCGCTTTTCGTTGAGCAGGAACGTAGCGACGTCGACCGGAACCTGCGCGACCACTTGCGCGGTGG
>JANXZT010000426.1 GCA_025355395.1 Betaproteobacteria bacterium | reverse complement strand
GCCTGCTGTCGCTTGGTCGTCGCTACCACCGCCGGCATGTCGCCCAGATAACCGATCTGCTGCTTGTTCGCGAGCATCTGGTTGACGATGATCGAGCCTTGCAGCGCCGCCTCGAAATCCACCTGGCTCCCGGGCGGCAGGTACTTCTTCCACAACTCGTTCGCGCGGATGACCGCAGCCGAGTAGGAGATGGTGTCGTAAGGCTGATAACCCACAGTCAACTTGATGGGATCCGCGGCGCCACACGTTGGTACGACGCCCGCCAATACGATGGCGAGCGCGATTGCCCTTGCATTGAGCTTCATGAAGTCCTCGCGGGGCGGATTATTTGAAATCGGATTCCGGCAGACCCGTCACTTTTCCGATGGGCGCGGTCAGATTGCGTTCTTTGAGGATCTGCTGGGTGAACTCGGGCATCACCGCCTCGGGACGAAGCTTCTCGACATTGATGCTCTTGATCGAATAAAGAAATGCCGCGGCCCGGTTGATGAGCTCGAGCGATGGCGCCGTGAACGTGAACTCGTACGAATTGCGGATCGGGTCTCCGCCTTGCGCTTCCGGATATTTGCCGTAGAGCGCCATCCACATCACCTTCTCGCTGAAACCGGTGGTCTGAGCAGCCGCCATCTTCGCCACCTCGCGCGCGTTCTTCGGGTCAGCGGCATAGAGCTCGGCGTCGAGCTCCGCGTTGAGCCAACCCTTGATGACGTCGGGGCGCTGCGAGATGAGGTCGTAGCGCGCGGCCATCATCGCCGCGTCGTTCTCGTCGACGGAGGCGCCCGAAGCGATGCGCCGCGCGAGGCCTTCGCTCACCAGCCGCGAGGCGGTGGGTTCCCAGATCACCGCAGCGTCGATCTTGCCCGCCCGGAAATTGCTGGTGATGACCTCGATGTTCTGATTGAGGTAGGCAGCCGGCTCGACCTTCTCTTTCTTGAACACGGCCTGCGCGAACCGATCGGTGCAGCTGCCTTTCGGCACCGCCACCTGCTTGCCGTTCAGCCACGCGAGCGCCTCTTTCGTGGTCTTGAACTGCGGCGCATCGTTCCTCGCCAGAAAGATGTTGCATTGATCGTGGCCGAGGCCGAGTATGGCGATCAGACGGATGTCCGCGACCTCCTGCTTGGTCGTCGACACGATGGCCGGCATGTCGCCCATGTAGCCGATGTGCTGCTTACCGGCGAGCATCGCATTCACGATGATGGCGCCCTGCAGCCCGACCTGGAAATCGACGGTCGAGCCCGGCGGCAGGTGCTTCTTCCACATTTCCTTGCCGCGCATCACCACGCCGGACCACGACTGGGTGTAGTAGGGCTGATAGCCCACGATCAGTTTGATCGGTGTTCCGGGTTTGCCGTAGTCGAGATCCGCGGCGGACGCGATCGGCGCGAGCGACGCGGCGAAGATGCAGGTTGCGGCGACCAGCGCGCGCGTTGCGAGGCGAAGCGGGTGATATTCCAAGGAATCCTCCTGATAAAAGTTGCCAGACACAGACATCAACGTCCGCGCGGGTCTTTGCTGTGGTTCTTAGGCTGCGCGGATCGAAACGAAATACAGCGTGTCGCGATATGCGACCGATCAAACCAACGACGTCTACGATGCACCGCCGTTCACTTGGCGCCCGAAAGCGTCAGGTACCGGGCGATTAGATTCGAAAGTTTGCGCATCACAATAAATCCGGAAACCGGGTCCGCGTCGAGGATCTGGAGCGTTTCCTTGCCGCTCAGGCGCAGTACGACCGATTTTTCCAGACACGACGCGCGGGCGATCCGGCTGGGCTGGTTTTCGAGCATCGCGTTCCAGCCGAATACCTCGCCCTTGCGCAGCATGAAGCCGGCGGCCGTGGTCCGCTCGTCACGTCCGATCAGGAACTCCACTCGCCCGGACTCCAGGATGTACAGATCGTCCGCCGGGTCGCCGATGTTGTAGAGCGCGCTGCCGCCTTCGTATTCCTCGCGCCGTGCGATGTCGTTCAATCGCGCCAGGGTCGCCTCGCTCGCCCCGGCGAAGATTTCTGCCACCTGCAAGGCGCTGGCCTGCACCACGTACAGCTCGCCGTCGTCGACCTCTACGTCGTAGCGCTCGAGCGGTGCCTCGGCGAGCCCGACGGCCGCGCCGGTGGTGATGTCCCATTGCCAGAGGTGCTGGTGGCAGGTGAGCACGGAGCCGTCGTAGAAGCCCTCGTCGAGGCAGACTTCCTGATGCGGACAGATGCCCTGGTACGCGTAGTAACAATCGCCCGATTGCGCAACCAGGACGCGGCGCCCCGCGAGCTCGTAGCCCTTCATCCCGTTTTCGGGAATGTCGGCGGTCTTGCAGACACGAACTCGACTCATGCTAGCTGAATTTATCGTAACGAATGTTGTCGGTGGAAAGCTTGGCCTGCAGCAGCATGCGAATCGAAGCATCGACGGCAGGCGGCGGTCCCGCGAGATAGGCGCGCACGTTCTGGTAACGACCGGCCATGTGCCGTCCCGCGACGTCATGCACGAAGCCCTGGTCGAACTTGAGCCGGGGATACCGCGCCGCCGCGTCCTCCGGCACGGGCTCGTCGGACAGCGCAATGGTCAGCGAAAGCTTCTGCCCGCTGCGCTGGGCAAAGTCCGTGAATTCGTCCAGGAAGAACGCATCGTTCAGGGTACGCACGCCAAAGAACACGTCACCCCGGTATTGGGTGAAGTAGCCGTCATGGGCTGCCCGCGAAAGGATCGACATCATGCCCGCGATGCCGCTGCCGCCGGCGATGCACAGCACGTTCTTAGCGAGCGCGGGAAAGAACGTGGCCCGCCCAAGCGGGCCGAAGATGTCGAGATTTTCGCCTTCGATGGCGTTCCCGAACAGCCATTCGGAAATTCCGCCGCCCGGCTTTTTCTTGACCACGAACTCGAGCCGGTCGGCCTTGCGCGCGTAGTTCACCATCGACCACCCGCGATAACCCGGTACCGCATCGGCCTGCACCATCACGAACTGCCCGGCGTCGAAGTCCATCGGACGATCGATCTGCACGACCAGGAAAAGGACGTCCTGGGTGAGCTTGCGCGTCTCGGTAACGCGGCCGCGAAAGCGCTGCGGCACCGAAGCCCCGGCCTCCATCGTGTGCACGAAGCTCGATACCTCGACCGTCAGATCGGTCTTGGCTGCGCACTGGCAGAGCAGGAATTCATCCGGGCCCTTGAGGAACTTGCGTCCGGGCGCCTCCGGCCAGCCGTCCTCGATCTCGCCGTCGAGCAGGCGCGCCTTGCACGTGCCGCAGGTGCCGCTACCGCACTCGTAAGGCAAATCCACGGCGTTGCTCAAGCCGACGTAGAGCAGCTTCTCGTCTGCGTTCGCGTCGAAATGATGCGCGCGGTTGCGAGCATTAAGATGAATCTTCATCGGCCTTGAATCGTGGTGCGGATGCTCAGAAGGGGATGTGAAAGCCGAACCCGAACATGCGTGTCTCGAGCCGTACGTTGCGGTCCACCAACTTGGGGCCATCGCCGTCGAGCGCCACCGTGTCGTAGAGCTTGCCCACTGCAAAAAGCTCGGTGGCACCGCCGTCGAGCGTGGTCTTGAATACCTGCAGAGCGCTCACCACCCGCGCGCGGCCGTTGTCGCCGGTGGCGTCCACCGTATACACCGTGGCATGACGCGCGAGCGTCGAGTGGTCGCTGTTGTGCTTCGGCAGATTGTCGAACAGGAGCTTTAGCGCGGCCTTGTCGTGCTCGAGCCAGGTCATCTCCTTGCGGATTTCTGGGCTGTAGGCGGTGATCGCGTAGTGGAACGCGGGATCGCATAACTCGAGGAAACCGGAAAAGTTCTTTTCGTCCAGCAGCATGCACGAACGATAAACCAGCTCATCGATCGACTGTCTTGGAATCACGCGGAACCTCTCAAATGTCTGTGCACGGCTGCGCCTAGGCGCTGGCGAGCGTTTTCTCGCCCGCCGCTTCGGCGGCCGGGTGCTTGCCAAAAGGATCGTAAGCTTTGCGCCCCATGCGCCGGCTCCACTCGGCGTAGAAATGACGCATTCCGCCTTCGTCGTGGATGGTCATGTTTTCCTCGCGGCCATGGATCACCCACTTGCTGTCGGTGCCTTCGCGCATCGCGCGGCCCTGACCGTGTACACCGAGCAGATCCTCGTGCAGGTTGCGGCCGAACGGGCCCCAGATGGTGTTGTGATCGTGGACGCGCTCGGCGCGTTGCGCCGGCGTATCGCTCTTGAGGCCCAGTCCGCGGAATTCGATGACGAGCTTGTTCGGTCCCAGAGGGATCGCGGTGTCCATGCGCAGCACCGAAGTGCGCAGGTTGTAGGTCATGCCCGGGAAAATGTCAATCAGAACCCAGCCGCCCGGCGCGAGTCCCGGCCAGCCCACGCCACGCTCCTTGCTGCCTTCGTAGGCGTCGTACTTGATCGTCATCGAGCCAACCGACGCATGCCCGTTCGGATAGCCGGTATATTTGCGGTCGTAATATCCCGGCTGCAGCATCCCGGTGATGCGATTGAAGTAATGCATGTAGTCGTGATAGAACTCGCTGTTCGTGTCGTGCCACAGCTTGTAGTTCGTGTCGACCACGGCCTTGTGG
>JANXZT010000405.1 GCA_025355395.1 Betaproteobacteria bacterium | reverse complement strand
GGCCCACAGGATGTAGGTTGAGCTTCTGCCGCCCGAACGCCAGCGCCACGCGGCCGTTGCCGAAGGTCACTTCCCTCATGCCCAGCACTTCGGTATAGAAGCGCACCGTCGCCGCGACATCGCGACAGGTGAGCACGAGATGATCGATGCGGCGTACCGTCAGCATGCAAAGTGGCCCTTACGAGAATTACGCAAATGCGTGCCAATCTCGGCAGTGGGTCAGCTGACCAACTACCCCAATCTCCGTCATTCCCGCGAACGCGGGAGCATTACGTGAGAGTGTGCCAAATCTCCGTCATTCCCGCGAACGCGGGAATCCATTTTAACGGCCTTGAAATGGGTCCAATCAAAGTCAAAATGGGTCCCTGCGTTCGCAGGGATGACGGTGCTGCGCCGTCACCTTCGCAGGGATGGCGGTGCTGCGCCGTCACCGTCGCAGGGATGACGGTGCTGCGCCGTCACCGTCGCAGGGATGACGGTGCTACGCCGTCACCGTCGCAGGGATGGCGGTGCTACGCCGTCACCTTCGCAGGGATGGCGGTGCTTCGCCGTCACCTTCGCAGGGATGGCGGTGCTGCGCCGTCACCGTCGCAGGGATGGCGGTGCTGCGTAGTCACCTTCGCGGGGACGACGGTGCTGCGCAGTCACTTCCCCGGAGACGACGATTCAGGTTCGTCAACTTACGGAAATTTTTGTCGGGTGCAGGCTTTAAGCGCGAGCCCGCGGCCAGAGAACCATCTGCGTGCATCGAAAGAGCGCGATCGTGCGGCCATCGCTCTGGCGCGTGACCGTTGCATCCCATACCTGGGTGGTGTTGCCCAGATGTGCCGGGCGCGCGACGCATTCCAGGATGCCGTCACGCGCGGTGCCCAGGAAATTACTTTTCAACTCCACGGTGGTGAAGTTTTCCGCGCCTTCGGGCAAATGCGCAAGACAGCCGTAGCCGCACGCGGTGTCGGCGAGGGCAATGATGCTGGCGGCATGCAGAAAACCGTTGGGCGCGAGGAGCTGCGACGTTATTTCCATCTGCGCGATCAGCATCCGGTCTTCGAGCGCGATCACCCGGAAGCCAACCAGACCCGGCAACTTGCCGGTGCCGCGCGCGTTGAGCTGAGCCAGTGTCACGTCCGGGCGAAGCATGCGTCTCCCCTCATCGTCAGGCAGCGATCGCGTCGTCGGAACTACTGAGTATTACGAAAATACGTGACGCAAGAAATTTGGATATCGTCGTCCCCGCGCAGGCGGGAACCCAGCGTCGTCTGCCGAAAGACGCTGGGTTTGCCGCCTCGCGGCGACGCCTGCGCGGGAACGACGGGAGGCTTGCAGTGTGAACAGGCCTTAACACGTCGCAATGCGTAGGTCTACAGCCGTTCGCCGACCCAGGCATTGACACTGGCGAGCGCGGCCGGCAATCGCGCCGGTTCCGTGCCGCCGGCTTGCGCCATGTCGGGTCGGCCACCGCCCTTGCCACCTACCTGCCGTGCGACGTGATTGACGAGTTCACCCGCCTTCACCCTGGCCGTGAGATCAGGGGTCACGCCGGCGATGAGCGTGACCTTGCCGTCGGCGACCGCCCCCAGAACGATGGCGGCCGACTTGAGCTTCTCTTTCAATTTGTCGAGCGTTTCGCGCAGCGCCTTGGCGTCGGCGCCGTCCATTGCGGCGGCGAGCACTTTGACGCCTTTGACGTCGACGGCCGCCCCGACGAGGTCGTCGCCCTGCGCCGCGGCAAGTCTCGACTTCAATCGTGCGAGCTCCTGCTCGGTTGCCTTGGCGCTTGCCAGAAGCTGATTGATGCGACTCTCGATTTCGGCCACAGGGGCCTTCAGCGCCGCGGCCGCCGCCGCCATTTGCGATTCCTGAGCCTGCACCCAGGCGAGCGCATTGTCCCCCGTCACCGCCTCGACCCGACGGATGCCCGCAGCCACGCCGCTTTCGGCAACGATCTTGAAAAAGCCGATGTCGCCGGTGCGGGTGACATGCGTCCCGCCACAAAGCTCGCTCGAGGTGCCGATCGACAGCACGCGCACCTCGTCGCCGTATTTCTCGCCGAACAGCGCCATCGCTCCGTGCGCGACGGCGTCGTCGAATGCCATGGTGCGCGCCTCTGTTGCGGCGTTGTGCAGGACCTCGTGATTGACGATCATCTCGACCCGGCGAATTTCGTCATTGGTCAGAGGGGCGTTGTGCGCGAAATCGAAGCGGGTCTTGTCGGCGTCGACGAGGGAGCCCTTCTGCGCAACGTGAGTGCCCAACACGTCGCGCAACGCCTTGTGCATGAGGTGGGTCGCCGAATGATTGCGCATCGTGCGAGCGCGCACGGCATGATCGACTTGCGCCGCCACGATATCGCCCACGCGCAGTTCGCCCGTCTTGAGCTCGCCGCTATGACCGAAGACATCAGCGAGGATCTTCTGCGTATCCTCCACCGCGAAAAGCGTGAGACACACCCCCGACCTGGAAAGCTCGCCGCGGTCGCCCACCTGCCCGCCCGATTCGGCATAGAACGGCGTCTGGTCGAGTACCACCACGCCCCGCTCCCCCGCGCTGAGCGATTCCACCGGTGATCCATTCTTGTAGAGTGCGGTAACACGCGCCTCGGCACTGAGCGTGTCATAGCCGCGGAAAAGCGTTTTCTGGCCGGTGTAGTCGAGAACCGCGCCGGATTTGAAATGGCTGGCCGCGCGCGCTCGTTGGCGCTGCGCTTCCATTGCGCGATCAAAACCGTCTTGATCGACTGTGACTCCGCGCTCGCGGCATACGTCCGCCGTGAGATCGAGCGGGAACCCGAAGGTGTCGTACAGGGTGAAGGCGGTTTCGCCATCGAGCGTCTTCTTGCCGCCGGCCAAGGCCTCGCCGAGAATCCTCATGCCGTTTTCGAGTGTTTCACCGAAGCGCTCTTCCTCGGCCTTGAGCACCTGCGCCACGCGCGTCTTGTCACGGCGCAACTCGGGAAAGGCGACGCCCATGGCGCGATCGAGGTCCTCGACCAGTCGATAAAAGAACGGTTGCTTCTGTCCCAGCTGGTAGCCGTGACGGATCGCGCGCCGGATGATCCGGCGCAACACGTAGCCGCGACCCTCGTTGCCGGGGATGACGCCGTCCACCACCAGGAACGCGCAAGCGCGGATATGGTCGGCGATCACCCGCAGGCTCGGGCTCCCAAGGTCGGTGGCGCCGATCTCGCGCGCCGCGGCGCGAATGAGGTCCCGGAACAGGTCGATATCGTAGTTCGAGTGCACGCCCTGCAACACCGCGGCGAGTCGCTCGAGCCCCATGCCGGTGTCGACCGAGGGTTTGGGGAGCGCATGCATCACGCCCTTGTCATCACGGTTGAATTGCATGAACACGAGATTCCAGATCTCGATGTAGCGATCGCCCTCGGCGTCGGGTGAGCCCGGCGGCCCGCCCGCTATTCCCGCGCCGTGGTCGTAGAAGATTTCCGAGCAAGGACCGCAGGGACCGGTGTCGGCCATCTGCCAGAAGTTATCGCTGGCGTAGGGCGCGCCCTTGTTGTCGCCGATGCGAATGCACCTTTCCGCGGGAACGCCGATCTCCTTCGTCCACAGGTCAAAGGCTTCGTCGTCGTCGATGTAGACCGTGGTCCACAGTTTTTCCGGCGGCAGCTGGTAGACCTCGGTCAGGAGCTCCCAGGCGAAACGGATCGCGTCGCGCTTGAAGTAATCGCCGAAGCTGAAATTGCCGAGCATCTCGAAAAACGTGTGGTGCCGCGCGGTGTAGCCGACATTCTCGAGGTCGTTGTGCTTGCCGCCGGCGCGCACGCTGCGTTGCGAGGACGTCGCGCGCGTATAGGGACGCTTTTCGACGCCAAGGAAAACGTCCTTGAACTGCACCATGCCCGAGTTCACGAACAGCAGCGTGGGATCGTTCGCCGGCACCAGCGACGAGGACGGCACGATCGTGTGCCCGCGGTCGGCGAAGAATTGCAGGAACTTGCTGCGGATTTCGGAGGCTTTCATGGCGCTTGGGTGGCGTCGAAACACGTCGAACAAAAGGGATGGCCGGTACCGGCAAAGCTATTGATTTTACTCGACCGCGGACCTTGCCGCCAAATCTGACGCTACGCCGGCGAGGCTTTTAGCTGACCTCGCGCTGAGCCGGTCTCATCGCGAAGTCTTGAAGGAACGGGGAAGTAATTTTGCCGTCGGCCGCCGCGGGCCACGAGCGAGCGATCGCACGCGGCAATGCTCAATCGTTGTGATCGGGCGGCGAGCGCAACAGCCTGAAAATCGCGGAGAGGGAAAATCCGCGGCTCTGCAGAAAGCGGACCTGCCGCGCCTTCTCGCGCTCATCGCGCGGCGGCTCGCCAAAGCGGCGCTGCCAGATCGCGATCAAGGCAGAGGCGTCGTCCCCTTCCGCGGCGGTAAGCGCTTCGGCGACCGTATCGGCGGCGACACCTTTCGCCTTCAACGCTCCGGCAATCGCGCGCCGGCTGTAGCGGCCGGTCTGGCGTGTGACCACTGCATGCGCGAACCGCGCGTCGGAGAGGTAGCCCAGTGCCGCGAGCTCGTCGAGCAAAGCATCGACCGCCACCGCGTCCGGTGCATCTTCACCGCGGATGCCGAGGAGCTTGTGGCGAAGCTCTGAGCGCGCATAGTCACGGCGCGCAAGGTAGCCAATGGCCTTTGCCTTGAGCGAGCGTGGCGGCCGCTTGCCCGCCGTGCCGGCCGTCGACCAGCTCATGCCGTGGATTGCGCGCCGCTCATGCTTCGGGCGCGGGCTCCCCGCGAGCCCGCAACGCGCCAGGCGTGGGCACGCCCACGGCGGATCGAATCTTGGCTTCGATCTCGTCGGCAATGTCGGCATGCTCGCGCAGGAACTCGCGGGCGTTGTCCTTGCCCTGACCGATCTTGTCGCCGTTGTAGGCGTACCACGCGCCCGATTTATCGACGATATCGTGGGTCACGCCAAGTTCCAGGATCTCGCCTTCACGCGAAATGCCTTCGCCGTACAGGATATCGAACAGCGCTTCGCGAAATGGCGGCGCCACCTTGTTCTTGACCACTTTGACGCGGGTTTCATTGCCGATGACCTCCTCGGCTTTTTTGATGGCGCCGATGCGCCGGATGTCGAGCCGAACCGAAGCGTAAAACTTGAGCGCGTTGCCGCCCGTGGTGGTTTCGGGGTTGCCGAACATTACGCCGATCTTGATGCGAATCTGGTTGATGAAGACGACCAGGGTGTTGGCGCGCTTGATATTGGCGGCGAGCTTGCGCAGCGCCTGGCTCATCAGGCGGGCCTGCAGGCCGGGTAGCTGGTCGCCCATTTCGCCTTCGATCTCCGCCTTGGGCACGAGTGCCGCCACCGAATCGATGACGATGATGTCGACGCCGCCGGAGCGGACGAGCATGTCGGCAATCTCGAGTCCCTGCTCGCCGGTGTCCGGTTGCGAAATAAGGAGATCGCCGACATTGACGCCAAGCTTTCCGGCGTAGACCGGATCGAGCGCATTCTCGGCGTCGATATAGGCCGCCACGCCGCCGGCCTTTTGCACCTGCGCCACCACCTGCAGGCAAAGCGTGGTCTTGCCCGACGACTCCGGGCCGTAGATCTCGACCACGCGCCCGCGCGGCAAGCCACCAACTCCCAACGCGATATCGAGTCCCAGCGACCCGGTGGAGACGACCTGAAGGTCATTTTGCACCTGGGCTTCGCCCATGCGCATGATCGAGCCCTTGCCGAACTGCTTTTCTATCTGCACGAGCGCAGCGGCGAGCGCCTTGCTTTTGTTGTCATCCATCGTGGTGTCCTGAGTAAGAGCGGAAGCGAAAAAATGGGCGGTGGTGGCGACGATTATGAGAGGTGGTGCGCGGCGCTTGGGCAGAGCCACCGAGTATCGCGGGCAGGCGGCTTGGGGCACCACTACGGCCCATTATGGCATAGAACGATCGTTCTATACCACTGGCCGGATGGACGAGATCGTACGGGTAAGCCCCGCCTGTCTCCATGGCCCCGAGGAAGCCCATCGATCAGCCGTTCGCGAGGCGCGCTTCCAGGCCCGCCAAGGCCGCGGTCACACTTTCCCGACGTACGGTGTCGCGGTTCCCCGCAAAGTGAACGGTCTCGCTCCAGACCCGCCCGTCGCGCCGCGCCCAGCCAAAGCACACCATTCCCACGGGCTTCGCCTGGGTGCCGCCACCCGGGCCGGCGACGCCGGTTACGGCCACCGCAATGTGCGCTCCGCTTTTCGATAGCGCGCCCACCGCCATCTCCTGCGCCGTCGGTTCGCTCACGGCGCCGTGGCGCTCGAGCGTCGCCGGCGCCACGCCGAGCATCTCCATCTTGGCCTCGTTGGAGTACGTCACGAACCCGCGATCGAACCACGACGAGCTGCCGGCCACCGACGTCATTGCGGCCGCAATCAGCCCGCCGGTGCACGATTCGGCGGTGGCGACCAGCATCCCGTGCTTCAGCAACGCCTGCCCGACCCGCGCAGCCAGCGTGTAGGCATCGGCGGCTGCCGCGCCGTCGGTCATCGATCGCTCGTCGGCGCCTGATTCGATCACCGGCAATCTCCCGGTCGCGCGTAGTAGCAATAGGAGTACAACGTGCTGCAACCGAACTTCCCGTAGACTGCGAGTGCCGCGGCGTTGGTCGCGGTGACTTGCAGGTACGCAACGCGCGCCGCGCGCTCCCACGCCCACGCGAGAAGCTTCCCCACCGCATGGGTGGCATGTCCCTTCCCGCGCGACGCTTCAAGCGTCAGCACGTCGAAGATTCCGGCAACGTCATCCTCCATCGCCATCTGTGCCGTGCACACGACCGCGCCGTCGACCTCGATCACGACTAGACGTGAAACAAGCGGCGAGAGCTTCAATCGCTCGAGATGCGCGTCGCGCTGCGCCTGCGTCGAGCCGCGCAAGCCGCCGGCAGCCTCCGCGAAGGCAGCCGGATCGACCACGCGTGCGCTCCCGGTAACGGGCACTGAGAACTCGGGTGGTTGGTCGAGCGACAGGGTCTGCACGAGGCTCGCGTCAAAAGCGACGTACCCGCGCCCGGAAAGAATTGACACGAGTTCGGGCGGCTGGGCAAATGGAGTGATACGAAACAGGACTGGCAGGCCGCAGCGCGCGTACAGCGATTCGCAATGGGCGATCTTTTCGTCCAACGGCAGCCGCGACGCGAAATGCGGGTTGATGCTGCGCGCGCGCTTGGCCGTTCCCGGCGAAAGCCGCAGCAACCAGCCGTCATAGAATAGCTGGCGCTGCGTTTGCAGTGCGTTGAGTCCCACTTCCTCGATCCGCTCGGGCGTAATTGCCGCCGGGGACTCGATCGGTGCAGGGAAGCCGGTCACGATGCGATCCATCTCCACAACGCGAGGACAAGCAATGCGTATCCTGCGGCGAGCCAATCATCGGCCATCACGCCCCAGCCATTCTTGAATCGCGCGTCGAATTGTCGGATGGGAGGCGGCTTCGCGATATCGAACGCGCGAAAAAGAACAAAGCCGGCGACGATCCGCAAAGTATCGGGTCCCGTAAAAAACAGTACCAGCAAAAACGCGACGACCTCGTCGCACACAATGGCGCCGTGATCGGCAACGCCGAGGTTTCGCCCTGTTATCTCCGCGGCCCAGACGCCGAGCAGTGCGAGGAGCACGAGCGCCACGGCAAACCCCACGTTGCCCGTGTACCGCCAGAGCACCATTGCCATCGGGATGGCGACCAGCGTGCCGACGGTACCCGGCGCAACGGGCGCGAGGCCAGCGCCAAAGCCGAGCGCATAAAAATGCGCGGGATGCCGGAAGAGGAACGCAATGGGGGGCGATTCGCCTTTCATACCGCAGCCACGAAATGGTCGAACGCCTGCGGGAGTACGGGCAGCGGCAGGCCTCGTTCGTCGCGGATCACCAATTGCCGTCCCGCCGTGATGCCTCCGATGCGCGTGAGCGGTAGTGCCACCACAGCGGCAATCTCGACGATGGCATCATGCGCTGTTACCGGCGCGGTGAAACACAACTCGTAGTCGTCGCCACCGGCGAGGAGACAGCGGAGCGCCAGTTCACGCTCTGGACCGCGCAGCATCGCATCGAGCACCGGCGCGCGGGGGATCGCTGCCAGCTCGATTTCGGCACCTACGCCCGAGCGTTCGAGGATGTGCGCGAGGTCCCCCACCAAGCCATCCGAGAGGTCGAGCGCGGCGCTTGCAACATCGCGCAGCGCAAGCCCGAGTGCCACGCGCGGTTGCGGCCGCTCGAGGCGTTCGCGGCATTGGGCCAGTGCGTCGGGGGCAAGCGTGATGCGATGGCCAAGTGCGAGCAGTGCAAGCGCGGCTTCACCTAGCGTCCCGGAGACATAGACATCGTCCCCAACGCGCGCGCCTCCGCGTTGCAAAGCATGCCCGGCGGGAACCTCACCCAGGATCGTTACGCACAGGTTGAGCGGTCCGCGAGTCGTGTCGCCTCCGACCAGATCCACCGCATGCTCGTCGGCAAGCGCCAGAAAGCCGCGCGCGAACGCCGTCAGCCACCACGCGTCGGCATGCGGCAGCGCGCCGGCAAGCAAAGCCCAGCGTGGCACGGCGCCCATCGCGGCCATGTCCGAAAGGTTGACGGCGAGCGTTTTGTGGCCTAGACGCTGCGGGTCGGTGTCGGGGAAAAAGTGGCGGCCGGCCACCAGCATGTCGACCGACGCCGCAAGCTCCCATCCGGGTGTCACGGCGAGCAGTGCGGCGTCATCCCCAACGCCAAGCCGTACCGAATGTCCCCGCGGCGCGCGCGTAAAGAAACGCTCGATGAGCTCGAATTCGGTCACTTACGGATTATAGGAGATGCGACGATCACCGCGTGGCGGCGCAGGCGAGGTGCGCCGGCACCAATGGCGCGTGGCTGCCCACCGGCGTCGCGCAACAGAAAGGATCTCATCGTCACCCGATACGCACCGGAAAAGCCCCACCGGAGCGGGATCAACGGCAGCATCGTGATGCGATCCTTGGCACCCTTGCTATCGCGCCGAAGTATCGCAGGTTCTCGGAAATTTGGCCGGAATGGCTTGCTGCTCGACGGTCTTCATCGCCACGAAGCGCATGTTGGGCTGGCGTACCGCGATCAGCACCGCTTCGGCGTCGTGGCGATCATTCTTCGCCGCCCGGCTCTTACGAAACGGCCGCACGAACTCCGCCGCCAAGTTGAAGGTATGTGCCGGCCCGTCCGGTTGCTCCGCAAGTCCATCATCGAGCGCGCCGTTACTTAGGGGATTGCCGCTCATTCAAAGCTGCGGCAAGTTGACAATGAATGGCTCCAGGAAGTCCCGGCGCACTGGGAGGTCTGTCGCGTAAAGCGAGTTCTGGCACGC
>JANXZT010000397.1 GCA_025355395.1 Betaproteobacteria bacterium | reverse complement strand
CGTGCAGGACTTGCAGACGCTGATCGAGACGCTGGCGCGCGTGAGCTCGCCGTCGCCGCGGCCGGAAGGATTCGAATCGCAGGGGAGGGTATTCACACTGCGCGCGGACCGGGTTTCGGCCGCGCAGCGCGACGTGCTCCGCAGCGTCGCCCGCGTGGAGCTCTCGAGTCGGCGCGGCACGCTCGGAGAGCAGGCGTCGCGCGCATATCGGCCAGATGCCACCCTCGCGCCGGCTCCGGTTTTGTTTCCTGGAACTGTCGATCATCCTCCCGCGGACGAAGCGCAGGTCACGCCTGCGGCGTCCCCCAACGGTCTCGACTTTTTCAACGGCCTTGGCGGATTCGACGCCGCCGCCCGCGAATACGTCATCGTGGTCCGCAACGGTCAATGGACGCCCGCTCCTTGGATCAATGTGATCGCGAATCCGGAGTTCGGATGCCTTGTCTCGGAAGCGGGCGCGGGATGCACGTGGTCAGAGAACAGTCAGGAGAACCTGCTCACGGCGTGGTCGAACGATCCTGTGCGTGATCCGGTGAGCGAGGCGTTTTACGTGCGCGACGAGGAAACGGGCGAGCTCTGGAGCCCCACGCCGCTGCCGGTTCGCGACGATCGCGGTGAGTACACGGTCCGGCATGGGCACGGCTACACGCGCTTCGCGCACGACTCGCACGGCATGGCGCACGAGCTTCTGCAATTCGTGCCCGTCGCTGATTCCGTTAAAGTCTCGCGCGTCACGCTGACGAATGATTCAGCGCGCACGAGGCGCTTATCCGTAACGGCGTATCACGAGTGGGTGCTCGGCACTTCCCGCAGCGGCTCGGCGCCGTACGTGATGACCGAGATGGATGCGGGGACTGGAGCGATGTTCGCGCGCAATTCGTGGAGCCGCGATTTTGCGAGTCGTGTCGCATTCTCCGATCTGCTCGGCGCGCAGACCTCTTGGACCGGCGATCGGACCGAGTTCATCGGGCGAAACGGCGTGTCGGGCAGTCCGGCCGCACTCAGTCGTCGCGACGCGATGTCAGGACGCACCGGCGCCGCCTTCGATCCGTGTTGCGCCCTGCAGACGGTGATCGAAATTCCCGCAGGCGGCACTGCGACAGTCGTATGGCTTTTGGGACAGGCGGGAAGCCGCGACGATGCGCGGACGCTGATTCAGCGCTACAGAAACATCGATCTCGACGCGTGCTTGAAGGACGTAACCGACGGCTGGGCGACGGTGCTCGAGCAGGTTCAGGTGCACACGCCGGACCGCGCGCTCGATCTCATGCTCAATCAGTGGCTGCTCTACCAGACGCTCGCATGCCGCCTGTGGGCCCGCACGGCGTTTTATCAGTCGAGCGGCGCGTACGGTTTTCGCGATCAACTGCAAGACGTGCTCGCGCTCGCCACCGCGCGGCCGGATCTGACGCGCGCGCACATTCTGAAGTCCGCCGCGCATCAGTTCGTGGAGGGCGACGTTCAGCATTGGTGGCACGAGCCCGCGAGCCGCGGCATCCGCACGCGATTCTCAGACGATCTGCTCTGGCTGCCATATGTCGCGAGTCACTATCTCGATGTCACGGCAGACGCGTCGATTCTCGACGCAAGCATTCCCTTCATTGAAGGGGCGCTGCTCGCGGTCGACCAGCTCACGTCGTATTTCGAACCACGGGTCTCGAATGAACGCGGCACGCTTTTCGAACACTGCGCGCGCGCCATCGACCGCAGTCTGATGGTTGGATCGCACGGTCTGCCGCTGATGGGAACGGGAGACTGGAACGACGGAATGAACCGGATCGGGGTTAAAGGAAGAGGAGAGAGCGTGTGGCTCGCCTGGTTCCTGCGCGGGGTACTCGGCGCATGGGCGCCGATCGCCGCAGCGCGGGGAGAAGCTGCGCGCGCGAAAAGCTGGACCCAGCACGCGGACGCGCTGACCGTGGCGATCGAACGTGAAGCGTGGGACGGCAACTGGTATCGCCGCGCGTATTTCGACGACGGCACGCCGCTCGGCAATGCTGGAGCCGATGCGTGCGA
>JANXZT010000390.1 GCA_025355395.1 Betaproteobacteria bacterium | reverse complement strand
GCGCACGCCATCCTCGAGCGCAAGAAGTTTCTTCTGGCCGCGCTCGTTCACGCCGATCACCGCCAGAGCGCACAGGCGCGCGTCTTCGGCACGCAGCCCCGAGTAGATGCCGTCGACCCACAGATACACCCAGCGGTCCTTGCCCAGCTTGGCGCGGCGCCAGAGTCGATACTCTTCCATCCAGACACCCATGAGCCGTGCCACCACCGAGGCCGACAGCCCGGCCGCCTCGGAACCCAGCAGCGCGGCGAGGGCTTCCTGCCTGTTGCCGGTGGACACGCCGTGCAAGTACAGCCACGGCAGCACTGCGTCCACGCTCTTCGCGCGGCGTACGTACGGCGGCACCAGCCGCGAGTGAAACACCGCCGGCGCCGCGCCGCGCGAGCGCGCCTTGGGAATGCGCACACTCACCGGCCCCAATCCCGTGAGCACTTCGCGTTCGGGCTGAAAGCCGTTGCGAACCACCGCCGCGCGTCCGTCCTCGAGGCGCGCGCCCGAAACGCGAGCGAGAAAGTCATCGAATTCGGCCCGCACCGCCTGGGCAACGAGGCGTTGCGCACCCTCGCGAAGCATCGTGCTCAAGAGATCCTGTCCCTGCGCTGGCCGGCGAAGTTCAACTACCGTATCCTTCTTCATGGTGGCGTGACTCCCTTGTGGGTTGCTGAAAAACGACTTCGACAATCGCATTTCAGCAGGTCACGCCGCCTTCCTCAACTCATCGTCGTACACCAGATTCGGTTATACCTCCTGACGCCTCGTCGTCGCGTCGGCGAGATGGCAAAATCCGGGCAATGGATTGCCGTGACATCACATTCGGATTCGCCTACCAGCGCGACGCTGAACAACTGGCGCGGATGTCGCGCGACTTGATCGAGGCGGGTCTCGGCTGGTCATATCGAGCGCACCGCGTCGCGGACCTCATCGCCGATCCCGAAACCGTGACACTCGTTGCTCGTGACGGCAGCCGCCCAGTCGGCTTCGGCATCATGAAGTACGGCGATGAACGCGCGCACCTCGTCCTCCTCGCCGTTTCTCCGACGCACCAGCGCCGCGGCATCGCCCGCCGCACAATCGCGTGGCTGGTGGAGTCCGCAAAAATCGCAGGCATGGCGTCAGTCCATGTCGAGCTGCGCGCCGACAATCGGCCTGCTTATCTCTTGTATCGAACCCTCGAATTCGGCGAAACGTTTCGGGTGAACGGTTATTACCGCGGGGAGGAGACGGCGGTGAAGATGGCGCGGGTGTTACGAGGGCCGGCCGTTCGCTAGTAAAGCCCTCCGTGCCCTGCTACCGGCGCCCTGCGCACTTTTATCTCAGGCTTGAGCGTAAGCGTCCATGCGACCTCTGCCTGCTTGACCTTCGCCAGATCAACCGTCTTCTTCGTCGTCTCCTCCGCAACCTCCGATTGCGGATGCCATACCCGCAGCGCATAGGCGCGCGGCGGCAGATCTCCAATCACGACGGTTCCGTCTTCACCCGTCTTTCCGAAATACGGCGACTCCGACACGTACACATAGCCCACCATCCAGTCGTGGATGTTGCACCCCAGCACCACGACGCCGGCCTTGTCGAAGACCACCGGCTGCGCCGGCACGCCGGAATAGAGTGGCACCTCGAAGCGCTTGGCGGGTGAGAACGAATAGACGTGGTGACGGATGTTGTCCTTGTTGGGAAAGATCACCGGCGTGCCGACGACGATCGCCTTCACCTTGGGCGTGAACTCCTGCTGGATCTGGTCGACGATCTCGCGCGGTGGATTGGTGGGCAATCGCACGTTGCCGTCGACGGGCATCGCGATGACAACGGCGTGGGCCACCGGCTTGCCATGATCGTCGGTCACGGTAGCGGTGATTTCGGCAGCCGGTACACGAGTGGTCATTATCAGGACCGATGTCGCGACCATCAGCGTCGCCTTGAGCGGATGCGTGCGCCATGGCGTCGACCTGACGGCAATCATGGAGTCGATTTTCATGGGTAGCGGTGCGCAATGGATAAGGTAAGCGCGCGGTCATTGTAGGCAAGATCGTAGCCCGCCCGAGCGCGGCTGTCGACGTAGGAAAAATTGATCGACGATCGATCCGACAGTGCCCAGCTCGCCGACAGCGTTCCCGAATACGTCGTCGCGGGCAAACGATAGGCATAGAGGTTAGGGTCGCGAAACGCCGGATCGTCCGCGATCGCATCGGACGCGAGCAAAATCGGATAGTTCTGCTGCGCCGTCGATTCGACATCGCCACGACGCACCGCCAGCAGCGCGGTCAAAAGCAACCTCTCGCTCGGCGCGTAGCCCACACGGGCATGGGCGCTTTGCCCCTGCAAGTCGAACACGCGGCCCGAATAACCGGGTAGGTCCGCGATGTCGCTCTTGCCGTACCGGCGATCGAGTGCAACACCGATGGCCCCATCGAACGATTCCGAAAAGCGGCGACCGAACTCGGAGCCGATGCGAAGCCTATCGCTGTCGCGAAGGTTCGCACGATATTCGTCGTGCGCGACGGATACGCTTGCCAGTATCCATGGGACGTTAGCGCCCAAGCCGAACTTGCGCTTGTAGGTAGCGGTGCCGCCGACCGAAAGGAAATCGA
Source organism: Betaproteobacteria bacterium (assembly GCA_025355395.1). GTDB lineage: Bacteria > Pseudomonadota > Gammaproteobacteria > Burkholderiales > Casimicrobiaceae > CAIWHR01. Next base: position 3,997 of record JANXZT010000390.1, on the reverse strand, counting down.
GTCCGCTGTATCTTCGATAAACCTCCGCGCGTGTGTCGAGCGTGAGGCTGATCCCGTCCCGACCCGAGAAGGCGATGTAGTGGCCGCCGGAGAGATTGAGGGCCAGTGCGCGGTCGGGGCGGCGGTCTTCTGCGTTCTGGGCGTGGGTGAGATTGTTGTAATCGATGAAGGAAGCGTCCACGTCGACCCAGCCGTCGGCGTGGGCGGGAGGAGTAATCGAGGTTACGAGGGCAAAGGCGAGAGTGAAGAGGCGACGCATTGGATCGATGGGCTTGGTGAACGCGACCTCGCGTTGATAGCAATTTGTCGGCCACAGAATCGTTGGGCAGGCAAATTGCTTTGTCGCAGATGCGCAACCAGGAGCCGATACCTTGGCCACGCCGGATCGCGCAGCAGCACGGCCATCCTGCCGCTTGCGCGACGGATGTGACCTTGCGCGGCAACTCGACCCGTCCGTAGCGAACAACGCCATCATGGGCCCACGTACCCTCCAGACCCGAATCCTCGCCCTTTTCCTGCTACTGATGCTGGTGGTGCAGACGGGCGGTTTCGTGTTGGTCAATACCGTCGGAGTGGCGGCCGCGCGCAAGAGCATCGGCGAAGAACTCATCGCGGGCACTGCGCTTTTCAACCGGCTTTTGGCGCAGGACCGCCAGCGACTGGTGCAGGGCGCGCGACTGCTCTCCGCTGATTACGCGTTCCGCGAGGCGATCGCGAGCGGGGACAGGGCGACGATCGGCTCGGTGCTTGCCAATCATGGCAAGCGCATCGACGCCGCGCTGATGATGTTGATCGGCCTCGACCGCAAGGTAATCGCCGATACCGTGGACGCGGGCGCCAACGAGCCGTTTTTCTTTCCCAAGCTGCTCGCCGAGGCCCAGGCGCGGCAACAGGCCTCGGCCATCGTGGTGGTGCGCAGCCAGTTGTATCAGCTCGTCATCGTGCCCGTACTGGCGCCATTGCCGATCGCATGGGTGGCCGTGGGCTTTCCGGTGAACGACGCGTGGGCCATGGAAATGCACGGCCTGATGCGCCTCGACATCTCTTTCCTGAGCCGTCTCGACGGCGGACCATGGAACTTGCAGGGGTCCACGTTATCGAGCGATGAGCGCACCACTCTTCTCGCCAATGTCGGTGCCAACCGGTTTGCCGAGGTCGATGCGGATGGCAACGCGATGTACAACGACGAAGCCGTGACACGCGTCGTTGCCTTGCCTGCACATACCGACGATCATGTGGTGGCCGTGCTGCAGCAACCCGTGGCCGCGGCGCTCGAGCCGTTTCGCCGGTTGCAGATGCAGCTGGCGTGGATTTCGGTGCTGGCGGTGGTGGTGTCGATCTTCGCCAGCGTGTTCATTGCGCGCGGCATTACGCGCCCTGTGCGCGAACTCGCAGGCGTTGCACGAAAGATCGCCGCGGGCGATTACTCGGCCGTGCCGCCGGGATCCGACACCAAGGAAATCGGCGATCTCGCCATTGCGTTTCGCTCGATGCAGGAACGCATCGCGTCGCGTGAATCGCGCATCATGGATCTCGCGTATCGCGATACGCTTACCGGCCTTCCCAACCGCGCGTTGTACATCGAGGGGCTCGATGATGCGCTGGCCGAGGCGGTGGATTTGCAGGCGCCCGTGGCGGTGCTGCTGATGGATCTCGATCACTTCAAATACGTCAACGATACCTTGGGCCATTCGATCGGGGACTTGCTGCTGTGCGAAGTAGCAACGCGTCTCGTAAAGGTCGTGAAGGGACGGGCGAACGTCGTGGCCCGCCTGGGTGGCGACGAGTTCGCCGTGCTTATTCCGGGCGGAACTGCGCAAGAGGCGCAGCCGATTGCCACGGCGATCTGCCGCGCAATGGAATCACCCATGACGCTCGAGGGACATCTGGTGGATGTGCGCGCGAGCATCGGCATCGCCGTCTTTCCGGATCACGGGATCGAACGCTCGACGCTCCTCCGGCACGCGGACATCGCGATGTACGCCGCCAAGCGCAACAACACCGGCACGGCGTTGTGGGATCCACGCTATGACGATCACACCCACGAGCGGCTTTCGCTCATGGGCGACCTGCGCAAGGCGGTGGACAACGATGAGCTGACGCTTGTCTATCAACCCAAGATTTCCCTGAACGGCGATCGGCAGTTCTGCGCCGAGGCGCTGGTGCGCTGGAACCACCCGTCGCGAGGCTTGGTACCACCGGTCGAGTTCATCCCAATCGCCGAGCAGACGGGCTACATCCGCGCCATTACCCGATGGGTGCTCGACCACGCCATCGCCCAGTGCGCGCAGTGGCGCTCTGACGGCATTGCGATGAACGTCTCGATCAATATTTCGGCTCGCGACTTGATGGACAACGAGTTGCCCGATCGCTTCTCGATGCTGCTCGCGGAGCACGGCTGCGCCGCGCGATGGATCTCGCTCGAAATTACGGAAAGCGCGATCCTGGATGATCCCGGCCATGCCATCGAAAACCTGCAGCGGCTGGATGCTCTCGGCTGCAAGATCGCCATCGATGACTACGGCACCGGCTACTCTTCGCTTGCATATTTGCGGCGCCTGCCGTTGCATGAGGTCAAGATCGACAAGTCATTCGTGATGGGCATGGTGGCGGACCCCATCGATGCCGTGATCGTGCGCTCGACCATCGACCTCGCCCACAACATGGGGCTCCCGGTCGTGGCGGAAGGCGTCGAGGATGAGGCAACGCTCGAGCGCCTGCGCGCGCTCGGCTGCGACATGGTGCAGGGCTATTTGATCAGTCGCCCGTTGGCGCCCCACGATCTCGCGACCTGGATGCGCGCGGCCGCAGCAAAGCCATTGAAGGATGGGAGTGCGTTAAGGCGGGTGGTATGAGCGGCGCTGTTTTCAGGCGGGAACCTGCGTCGAGCTGACGTGGTTAATGAATGTCTGTAGGTCAGGCTTCAGCCTGACGCGGGTCACGGAAGAGTGAGAATGTCGCCCGCTGTGATTTGTCGGGCTGAAGCCTGACCTACAATGTTGTTTTCATTCCGCTCTCGGCGCTTCCATTGCGCCGCCATTCGCCCTTGCGTCCTGTCGTTGATCGCGCCTTGCACCCATCCCTCCAATGACCTGGTCCATCATTGCCCGTGACGCCAGTGGCGCCTTCGGCGTTGCGGTTGCGAGCCGTTTTTTCGGCGTTGGCGTGTTGTGCCCGCACGTTCGCAGCTTCGCGGGCGCGCTATGCACGCAGGCGCTGGTCAATCCGCTCTACGGTCCGCGCGGGCTCGATCTTCTGGCACAAGAGGTTCCCGCCGATCAAGTCGTGATGCGACTGGTGCAAGCAGACGGCGGCCGCGACCACCGCCAACTGCATGTGATCGACAGACACGGCGGCATCGCGGCCCACACCGGCTCCGCATGCATCGAATGGTGCGGCCACACGTCGGGTGCCGACTACTCGGTGGCCGGCAACATGCTCGCGGGTGCCGAAGTCATCGCCGAAGCCGCGTCCGCCTACTGCGCGAATAGCGCACTTTCCCTGGCCGAGCGGCTGCTGGCGGCCCTCGAGGCGGGCGAGGAGGCCGGCGGCGACAAACGCGGCAAGCAGGCGGCGGCGCTTCGCATCTGCACCGTCGAGGATTACCCCATCCTCGACTTGCGCGTCGATGACAGCGAAGAGCCGTTTCATGAGCTTCGCCGCCTGTACGACAAGAGTCTGGAGCGCTTCCAGCCGTTCCTTTCCTGCCTCCCCTCGCGCGCACATCCCTGCGGCATTACCGATCGCGCGGCGATCGAGCTTGAAGTGGCGCGCTTCAACGCTGCGCGGGCCGAAGGAGCGCCCGGTAAGTGAGGCCGCTGCTCGAAGTCCGCGAGCTTCGCACCACGTTTGCCGTCGAAGGCGGCGAATTCACCGCGGTGGACGGCGTGAGCTTCATGCTGGAGCCGGGGCGCACACTCGGCATTGTGGGCGAATCCGGTTGCGGCAAGAGTGTCACCGCGCTTTCGATCATGGGCCTCGTGCCGCAGCCGCCGGG
>JANXZT010000385.1 GCA_025355395.1 Betaproteobacteria bacterium | reverse complement strand
GCCCGCCGGCACCCGGACGATCCCTCGCGCATTCAGGTCGTCGCCGCACCCGCGGATGTGCGGGCCTGTTGTGAGTGAGGCAATCGACGCGACCGCGCGCGTGGGAGGTGGTGGTCCGCTAAGATGAGCGACCCGGCGCATGGCATCGGGCGTAAAGACGCAGCATGAAGCTGCGCCAAGGAGGAGTCAATGAGCGACAAGAAATTCGCATCCCAGGCCGACCTCGAGGAAAAGAAGATCAGCTTCGACCAGTTGTCGGAGCGCGCCTTTGCCTACACGGCGGAAGGCGACCCCAATACCGGGATCGTAATCGGCGACGACGCGGTGATGGTGATCGATACGCAAGCCACGCCGGTGATGGCGCAGGATGTGCTGCGCCATATCCGCACGGTCACTGACAAGCCCGTCAAGTATGTGGTGCTGTCGCACTACCACGCGGTCCGTGTGCTCGGCGCCGCGGGCTACCAGCCCGAGCACATCATCGCCAGCCGCGATACCTACGACCTCATCGTGGAACGCGGCGAGGCGGATATGCAAAGCGAGATCGAGCGCTTCCCGCGCCTCTTTCGCGCCGTCGAGTCCGTGCCCGGCCTTACCTGGCCGACGATCGCGTTCGAGCAGCGAATGACGTTGTGGCTGGGCAAGCTGCGGGTCGAAATCATGCAATTGGGTCGCGGGCACACCAAAGGCGACACGGTGGTCTGGCTGCCCGAGGATCGCGTCCTGTTTTCAGGAGACCTGGTCGAGTACAACGCCACCCCCTACACCGGCGACGCTTACCTGACCGACTGGCCGGCGACGTTGCAAGCGGTGGCGGCATTGAACCCCGTCAAGCTGGTGCCCGGACGCGGGGCATCGCTGCAATCGCCGGAGGAAGTGCAGTCGGGGCTCGCCGGAACACGCGCCTTCGTCACCGAGATGTTCGACTCGGTGAAGTGCGGTGTGGCCTCCGGCAAGGATTTGCGCAGCGTGTACAAGGAAACGTATGCGGCGCTCAAGCCGAAATTCGGGCATTGGGTCATCTTCGATCACTGCCTGCCGTTCGACGTGACTCGCGCGTTCGACGAATGCACGCAGTATCGCGACCCGCGCATCTGGACCGCGCAACGCGACAAGGAGATGTGGGAAGCGCTGGAAGGTTAGCATGCCAATGCCGGGGCGCGGTGCGAGCGCGGAACCGCTGCGTTTTCGTCAGCGCATTCCAGCGAGGTTGCCGGCTTCACGCCCGGGTTGACTCCGCCGTCCACCGGACCGCCCTCCGGCCTACCAATCTGTTAAGCTAATCGCCGCCGAATCTCACTACCGCCGCACTGTCTCATCAGGTTCATTCGACTACGCGTCCGCGTGGCGCATCGTCATTAAGGGTTCGTCCATGAAAAATGCAATTTTGCGCGTGATGTTCATCGGGCTAATGGCAGCCGTGCCGTTCGCGACAGGCGCCCAGAACACCGTGAAGGTGGGCGTTATCGCCGAGTTTTCCGGCCCGTTCGCCGCGTATGGCGAGCAGATCGAAGCCGGCATGAAGGCGTACATGAAGCAGCACGGCGACACGGTCGCCGGCAAGAAAATAGAGCTCGTCACGCGCGACACCAAGGGCCCGGCGCCCGAAGTCGCGAAACGCTTTGCGCAGGAGCTGATCACGCGCGACAAGGTGCAGTTTCTTGCTGGCTTCGGCCTGACGCCCAACGCGATGGCGGTCGCATCGGTCGTCACCGAGGCGAAGGTGCCGATGATCGTGTCGAATGCGGCGACGTCCGCGATCACGACGCGCTCCCCGTACATCGCACGGGTGTCGATGACGATCCCGCAGGTGAGCGCGCCGATGGCGGAATGGGCGCTCAAGAACGGCATCAAGCAGGTGTACACCGTGGTTGCCGACTACGGCCCCGGAATTGATGCGGAGACCCAGTTCACCAAGTCGTTCAAGACGGGCGGCGGCGAGATCGTCGGAACGCTCCGCACGCCGCTGCAGAACCCCGACTTTTCGGCCGCGATCCAGCGCGTCAAGGACGCCAAGCCGCAGGCGGTGTTTGTGTTCCTGCCCGCGGGCGAGCAGGGCATCGGGTTCGTCAAGTCGTTCAACGAGAGAGGCCTCGCGCAAGCAGGCATCAGGCTGATCGCGACCGGCGACATCACGGACGACCACGTGCTCGACGCGATGGGCGATTCGACGCTCGGGATGATCACGTCGTTCCACTATTCGGCGGCGCACGACTCGCCGGAGAACGCGGCGTTCCTGAAGGCGTATGCGGCGGCGAACGACCCAAAAATTGGTAAGGCGAACTTCATGGCCGCGGCCGGCTACGACACGATGGCTGCGATCTACGAAGTGGTGAGGAAAGTCGGTGGCGACATCGACGGCGACAAGGCGATGGCCGCGCTCAAGGGCTACAAGTGGGTCAGCCCCCGCGGACCGGTGATGATCGATCCCGAGACGCGCGACATCGTCCAGACCGTCTACATCCGCAAGGTCGAGAAGAAGGACGGCAAGCTCGCGAACGTCGAGTTCGACAAGATCCCCGACGTCAAGGATCCGGGCAAGTGACCTGACGCCGCGCGCCACGCGCAGGGGACTCGGTGTTCGGCAACGTCGTCGGGGTCCTGTTCGACGGCATCGCGTACGGCAGCCTGCTGTTCATCATTGCGGTCGGGCTGTCGGTGACGCTCGGCCTGATGAACTTCGTGAACCTCGCGCACGGCGCGTTCGCGATGCTCGGGGGTTACGTCTGCGTCGTTTCGATGACGCGACTCGGCGTCCCCTTCTTCGCGGCGCTGCCAATCGCGTTCGTCGCCGCCGCGGCGGCCGGCATCGTGCTCGAGCGCACGCTGTACCAGCGCCTGTACAACGCGAGCCACCTCGATCAGGTGCTGTTCTCGATCGGCCTCGTGTTCATGTCGATCGCGGTGGCGACCTACGTGTTCGGGTCGTCGCAGCAGCCGGTGACGCTGCCGGCGTACCTGCGCGGGCAGATTCACATCCTCGGCCTCGATTTCGGCGCGTATCGCCTGTTCCTGATCGCCGTTGTCGCGGCGCTCACGATTGGCCTGCAGTACCTTCTTGAGCGGACTAAGTTCGGC
>JANXZT010000366.1 GCA_025355395.1 Betaproteobacteria bacterium | reverse complement strand
GTGATTGCCGCGCCCTTCGAGCACCGCCCGGCCGACCTTGAGGATATCGAGCGAGCCGGTCGCACCGTAGAGCATCGACATGCCGTATAGCATCATTCCGGAGGCGAGCGCCCCCAGCACAAAGTACTTCATCGCTGCTTCGGAGGCCCGATTGGACGTTCGGTACATAGCCACCATCGCGTACAGCGACAGCGACAGCAACTCGAGCCCGAGATAAAGGGTGATGAAGCTGCTCGCCGAGATCATCACCATCATTCCGAGCAGCGCAAAAAGCGCCAACACAAAGGTCTCGCCACGGAAAAGCCCTCGCGCCTCCAGGTAGCCGCGGGAGAAAAAGAGCATCAGCGCAAGCGCGATGTAGTTGAAGAACTTGAGCAGCCCCGATACAAGGTCGTTGACGACAAGCCCGTGGAAAACCCAGATCGGATTGATCTGCGCGGTGGCGAGCGTGGCGAGCGCGCAGAGCAGGAGCGTGACTTGGGTCAGCCAGAATCCGATGTGCCGCCGCGCGTCCGGGAGCATCACATCGACCAGGAGAATGATCGATGCGCCGCACACGAGCAGAATCTCGGGCAGGACGCTTAAGAGTTCGTTTTTCATCAGGGGACAGCCGTTACGGTTGCATCACAGCTTGCTCTTCGCGACCTGCTGCAACAGATCCGTGACCGAGGTGTGCATGACGTCGATGAACGGCTTCGGCCACACACCCATCCACAGCACCAGCGCGGCTAGCGTCGCGAGTAGCCAGAATTCCCGGCGGCTCAAGTCATGGAGCCCGGCCACACTTGCGTTGGCCACCGTCCCGAAGATCACCCGCTTGTACATCCAGAGCGTGTAGGCCGCACCCAGGATCAGGGTGATCGCGGCCAGTAAACCCAGCCAGAAATTCACCTTGACCGCCGCCAGGATGACCAGGAATTCCCCGACAAAACCCGAGGTCGCCGGCAATCCGACATTCGCCATGGCAAACAGCATCATGAATGCGGCGAACTTCGGCATCGTGTTGACCACGCCGCCGTAGTCTGCGATCAGGCGGCTGTGCATGCGGTCATACATCACTCCGACACACAGGAACATGGCGGCCGACACGAATCCGTGGGAAATCATCTGCACCAGCGCCCCCTCCATGCCGAGCTCGCTGAACAGGAAGAACCCCAGGGTCACGAACCCCATATGCGAAATGGAGGAATAGGCGATCAGCTTTTTCATGTCGTCCTGAACCATGGCGACAAACCCGATATAGACGACAGCGATTAGCGAGAGGGTAATCACGAAACCGGACAGATAGCGCGACGCGTCGGGGACGATCGGCAGGATGAACCGGAAAAACCCGTACGCCCCGAGCTTGAGTGTGATCGCCGCAAGCACCACCGAGCCGCCGGTGGGGGCCTCGACGTGCGCGTCGGGAAGCCACGTATGTACCGGCCACATCGGCACTTTCACCGCAAAAGCCAGAAAAAATGCCACGAAGAGCAGTATCTGCGTCTTTAGCGAAAGCGGCACGTCGTACCAGTCGATGATGGAGAAGGTCTCCGAGACGTTGTACAAATAGATGAGCGCCACCAGCATCAAGAGCGAGCCAAGGAGCGTATAGAGAAAGAACTTGATCGCCGCATACACGCGATTGGGACCACCCCAGATGCCGATGATGAGATACATCGGGATCAGCATCGCTTCGAAGAATACGTAGAACAGCATTCCGTCGAGCGCGCAGAAGGCGCCGTTGACCAGTCCCGACATGATCAGGAATGCGGCCATGTACTGCGCGACGCGACGCTCGATGACCTCCCAGCCCGCCCACACCACGAGCAGCGTAATGAGGCTGTTGAGCAACACGAACAGCACCGACAGGCCATCCACGCCCAGCAGGTAGTAGATGTCGAACCGCGGAATCCATTCGGCGCGTTCGACGAACTGCATGTCGGAAGTGCCGTGGGTGAAATGCACCCACAGCGGCACGGTCACCAGAAATCCAGCCAGCGCACCCATCAAGGCGATGCCGCGCGCGAGGCCGGCATCGCGGTCGCGTCCGATGGCGAGGACCGCCAGGCCGGCAGCGATGGGCACCCAGATGGCAAGCGAGAGATACGGCATCGCGTCGTTCCGGTCAGCGTCCGACCCACCACGTCAGCAGCGCGAAGAGGCCGATGATCATGGTGAAGGCATAGTGATAGACATACCCGGACTGCATGTGACGCAACAACGCGGAAGTCCAACCGACCACTTTGGCCGAGCCATTGACGAAGAAGCCGTCGATGATCGCGCCGTCACCGACGTTCGAGAGGAAGTTGCCCAACCGGCGCCCTCCACCTGCGAAAAACCAGTCGTTGAAACGATCGAAGTAGTACTTGTTATCGAGAAGGTCGTAAATAGCGCCGGCAAAGCGGCGCGCGCGCTCGGGCAATGCCGGATTCGCAAGATAGCAATACCACGCCGCCACGATCCCGCCGATGGCCAGCCAGAACGGCAAGCCAAGGAGGCCATGCAGCATGAATGCGACCGCGCCGTGCCATTCACTTTTGAGCTCCGCCAGCACGGCGTGCGGTTCATTCACCACGATCGAGTCGCCGAAGTAGCCGCCGAAAAGCATTGGATCGATGAACGCCCAGCCGGTGAAGATGGACGGAATGGCCAGCAACACCAGCGGCACCGTCACGACCCAGGGCGATTCATGCGGCACCTCGCCAGGTGCGAGCCCGTGGTGGCCGGGGTCGTCGGGCTCCGCGCCCGCATCGTGCGAGGCGTCCTCTGCCTTGGCCTCGTCACCGTGCGCGCCATGAGGCTTCGCATGGAAGCGCTCGGGTCCGTGAAAGGCGAGGAACAGCATGCGGAACGAGTAGAACGCGGTGATGAAGACGCCCGTCATTACCGCGAAATAGGCATAGCCGTGTCCGGGGACGCTCGAAAGATGGGTGGCCTCGATGATCGCGTCCTTGGAAAAGAATCCCGCAAAAGGCGGCAAACCGGCGAGCGCGAGCGATCCGATCACGGCAGTCCAATACGTGACCGGCATGTACTTGCGCAAGCCACCCATCCGCCGCAGATCCTGGTCGTGGTGCAACGCAATGATCACGGAGCCGGCACCCAGAAAGAGCAGCGCCTTGAAAAATGCATGGGTCATCAGGTGAAAGATCGCGGCCGAGTACGCCGAGACACCCAGGGCGACCGTCATGTAGCCAAGCTGTGACAGCGTCGAATACGCGACAACCCGCTTGATGTCGTTTTGCACGATGCCCAGAAACGCCATGAACAATGCCGTGGTGGCGCCGATCACCGTCACGAATCCCAGCGCGGTCGTGGAAAGCTCGAACAGCGGACTCATCCGTGCGACCATGAAAATACCCGCCGTGACCATGGTTGCCGCGTGAATCAACGCCGAAATGGGCGTGGGGCCCTCCATCGAGTCCGGAAGCCAGACGTGGAGCGGCACCTGGGCCGATTTGCCCATGGCGCCGATAAAAAGGCAGATGCAGATGACCGTCAGCACGGACCACTGTGCGGCGCCCCACAGGTTCACCGACGTATCGGCAAGGGCTGCCGCGTGCGCGAACACCGGCGCGTAATCGAGGGTGCCGAAGTACGCCAGGACCAGCCCGATCCCGAGAACGAATCCGAAATCGCCCACCCGGTTCACGAGGAACGCCTTCAGGCTGGCATAGTTCGCCGTCGGGCGGGTGTACCAGAATCCGATCAGCAGGTAGGACACCAGACCCACGGCTTCCCAGCCGAAAAAGAGTTGCAGAAAGTTGTTGCTCATCACCAGCATCAACATGCTGAAAGTGAAAAGCGAGATGTAGCTGAAGAAGCGCGTATAGCCCGGGTCATCCGCCATGTAGCCGACGGTGTAGATGTGCACCATCAGCGAAACGAAGGTCACTACGACCATCATCAAAACGGTGAGCGGGTCGATCAGGAACCCGATGGCAAGCTTGAGATCCCCCGATTGCAGCCAGGTATAGACATCGCCATTGAACACATGGCCGGCCATCACGTCGCGCCATACCAGCGCGGAGGCCGCCAGCGCCACGCCGACACCCACAATGCACAGCCAATGCGACAGCCGGCGCCCGAGTTGCCGCCCGAAGAGGCCAACGACCACGGCCCCCGCCAGCGGAGCGAGCGGTACCAGGAGATAGAGCAGCGGCCTGTTCATATCGATCACGGACTCAACCTTTGAGCTGGTCGAGATCCTCCACGTCGATCGAGCCGACGTTGCGGAAGAGCAGCACCAGGATAGCGAGGCCGATCGCCGATTCCGCTGCGGCCACCGTGAGAATGAAAAAGACGAAGACCTGCCCTGCCATGTCGTCGAGATAGCGCGAGAAGGCGATGAAATTGAGGTTCACCGCAAGGAGCATCAGCTCGATCGCCATGAGCAGGATGATGACGTTCTTGCGGTTGAGAAAGATGCCCGCCATGCTGATGGCGAACAGGATCGCGCCCAGCACGAGGTAGTGCGACAGCGTCGGCGCCGTAAAAAGTGACACGATGTCTCCCTGCTTCCTGTTCTTCTTGTGCACAACCGGCGGGGCCGGCGGGCGCGGATTATTCCTGGTTGTCCCGCTTTTCGGCCGGCATCGACACCACGCGCAGGCGGTCCTGCGGCCGCACCTTCACTTGCTCGCTGGGATTTTGATGGCGAGTATCCCGGCGCTGGCGGTGGGTCAAGGCGATGGCCGCGATGATCGCGACCAGCAGGATGACCGCGGCGATTTCGAATGGATAAACATAATCGGTATAAAGCAACAGCCCGAGCGAGCGGGTGTTGGAGGCACTCGCCGGCGCCGCAACAGGGGTTGCCACCGGGCCGGGATTGCTGCCGATCAACACCAGCGCCATCTCCACCACCACCAGCACGCCGACCGTCGCTCCCAGCGGAATGTAGCTCCTGAATTGCGCCCGCAAGCTGTCGAAGTTGACGTCGAGCATCATCACCACGAACAGGAACAGCACCATCACCGCGCCGACGTAGACCAACACCAGCGCAATGGCCAGAAACTCGGCCTGCAGCAGCAGCCACAAGCCGGCGGCAGTAAAGAACGCCAGCACCAGCCACAGGGCGGAATGCACCGGGTTGCGGTTGGTGATCACCCGCAGCGCGGCCAACACCAGGATTGTGGAAAGAACGTAGAAGACGAAGGTCGGCATGCGCGTGTATTCAGCGGTATTTCGCGTCCTGCTCGCGGTCGCGGGCAATTTCCGCCTCGTAACGGTCGCCCACCGCCAGCAGCATTTCCTTGGTGTAGTAGAGATCGCCACGTCTTTCGCCGTGGTATTCGAGCAACCCTGTCTCCACGATGGCATCGACGGGGCAGCTTTCCTCGCAAAATCCGCAGAAGATGCACTTGGTGAGATCGATGTCGTAGCGCGTGGTGCGGCGGCTGCCGTCCTCGCGCGCCTCGGACTCGATGGTGATGGCCAGCGCCGGACATACTGCCTCGCAGAGCTTGCAGGCGATGCAGCGCTCTTCGCCGTTGGGATATCGACGCAACGCGTGCAGGCCGCGAAAGCGCGGACTCTTGGGCGTCTTCTCTTCGGGGAACTGCACCGTTATCTTGCGGGCGAACATATGCCGGCCGGTGAGGAGCAGCCCCTTGCCGAGCTCCAGCAGGAGCCAGGTGTTGAAGAATTGTCGAACGCGTGCGAGCATCGAAAGGTCAGTCAATGGAACAGGTATGCCCAGCGCGTCTGCATCATCCCGCCAAGAAAGATGATCCAGACCAGCGTCACGGGAATGAAGACCTTCCAGCCCAGGCGCATGATCTGGTCATAGCGGTAACGCGGCCACGTGGCACGAATCCACAGGAAGATCAAAAGCACGAACGCCATCTTCGCCGCGAGCCACACAAATCCGTCGCCCAGTGGCGAGCGGTCCGCAAGGACGGGCACCCAGGTCGAGAACTGATAGTCGTTGAGCGCGGGCCACGGCGAGAGCCAGCCGCCGAGGAACAGGATCGATGCCAACGCCGAGATCAGGATCATGTTCATGTATTCGGCGAGGAAAAAAACCGCAAACGCGACGCCCGAGTATTCGACGTGGAATCCGGCGACGATTTCCGATTCACCTTCGGCCACGTCGAAGGGATGGCGATTGGTCTCGGCGATGCCGGATACCAGGTACACCACGAACAGCGGCAACAGCGGGATGAAATACCAATGCGACATCCCGCCCTGCTGGCCGCGTACGATGTCGCCGAGGTTGAGGCTGTTGGCCGCCATCACCACGCCGACCAGCGCAAAGCCCATCGCCAGCTCGTAGCTCACGATCTGCGCCGCCGAACGGAGGCAACCCAGGAACGCATACTTCGAATTCGATGCCCAGCCGGCGAGGATGATTCCGTACACGCCGATCGAGGTCATGGCGAGGACGTAGAGCAGCCCGGCGTTGATGTTGGACAGTACCAGCGTATCGGTGAAAGGCACCACCGCCCAGGCCGCCAGCGCGGGCGCCAACGCCAGCATCGGGGCGATGAAAAAGAGATAGTGATTGGCCCCGGTGGGAACCACGATCTCCTTGAACACGAGCTTGAACACGTCGGCAAACGGTTGCAGCAAACCCAGCGGTCCGACGCGATTGGGCCCGATACGCACCTGCATCCAGCCGATGATTTTGCGCTCGGCGAGCGTCAGGTACGCCACCGACAAGATAAGGGGAATGGAAATCGCCACGATCTTGGCGAAGGTCAGCACCAGCGGCCAGGCCGGGCCCAGCCAATGCTCGACCGAGTCGGCGAAACCGTTCACGTTGCGCGCTCGACGGTGACCGGGCCCGACAGTCCCGCCAATCCCGCCGTCGTCGGATGCGCTGCAGCGATCCACACCGCGCCGGCCGGGACGGTCGCATCGAGCACCGCGGCGAGCACCGCTTCACCGCGACCCTGGCGGACGCGCACCGGCGTGCCGGCCGCCACCCCCAATTGCTCGAGCGTGGCGGCATTCATTCGCGCTGCCGGCGGCCTAGCATCGGGGGTCTTTTGCAGCGACGGCGCGCGGCGTACGATCGGATCGGCGAAATGAATCGGAATGTCGGCGACTCGCTCCAGCGTCACCGCGTTGGTCGCGTTCGCGGTCGTTGGTGCGGAAGTCGGGGCCTTGGCCGGAAGAATGATGGCCATGCCCGTTTTGTTGTCGAGCCTCGTGGCCAGCGCCTCGGTCGAAGCGGGCAACGTGGCGCGCACGTCGTCAATCGTGCCGAAATCGAAGCCGGGCACGTCCAGCATGGTGCCCAGTACCCGCAACACCTTCCATGCCGGCCGCGTCTCGCCCAGCGGGCGGGTCGTGCCCTGGAACGCCTGCACGCGTCCTTCGCAATTGACGAAGGTACCGGCGGTTTCACTGAACGGGCTGACCGGCAGGATCACGTCGGCATATTCGCTGCCTTGCTCGAACGGTGACAGCATCACGACGAATTCTGCAGCGTTCAGGGCGGCGCGCGCAGCCACCGGGTCGGCGCAGTCCAACTCCGGATCCGCATGGAGCACGAGGTACGCGGCGCTCGGTTGCGCGAACATCTGCTGTGCGTTGCGCCCGCCGTCCCGGGGCAAGGCCTCGACTGCGTAACCGCCTACGCTGTTGGCCGCCTCGGTAAGACAAGAGAGCTTCGCGCCGGTGATGTCAGCAAGGGATTGCGCAAGCGCCATCAGTTGGGAAGCCTCGGGATGCTGTTCGGCAAAGCTGCCAAGCAGAATGCCTTTGCGCTCCCCGGTGGCGAGGCTCGCGGCAATTGCTTCGGCTTCGACGGTGGGCTGGACGACTTCCAGTCCCGCCGGCACGGCCTTGCCCGCCCCCCGTGCCGCCGCCACTACGATTTCCGCCAGCGCGCCCGGAAGCATCGACGGTGCGACCACGCGCGAATGCGCCATCGGCATGAGCCAGTCGTCGGCGATGGCATGCAGCATCGAGATCTTCGCACCTTTGCGTGCCGCTTGCCGGAGGCGCTGCGCGAGAAGCGGCTGCTCCTTGCGCAGGAAGCTGCCGATGATGAGCGCGCGGTCGAGCGCGCCAACGTCACGGATGGACATCCCCAGCCAGGGTATGCCCGGCCGGGCATTGTCGCCGCGGAAGTCCGTCTGCCGCAGTCGGAAGTCAATGTTGTCGGAGCCGAGCGCGCGGGTGAGGCGGGCCGCCAGGGCCATCTCTTCGAGTGTCGAATGGGGCGAGACGACGGTGGACAGACCATCGCCGCCCGTCTTTTCGAGCGCGGCGCGCAGGCCCCGCACGGTGAACTCCAGGGCTGTCTCCCAATCGACGGGCTTCCATTCGCCGTCATGCCGGATCACCGGCGTGGACAACCGGTCCGGACTGTTTAGGCCCTCGTAGGAGAACCGGTCCTTGTCGGACAGCCAGCATTCGTTGATCGCTTCGTTCTCGAGCGGCAACACGCGCATCACCTTGTCCTTGGTGACCTGGACAATGAGATTGCTGCCGAGCGAATCGTGCGGCGATATGGATTTGCGCCGTTCGAGCTCCCAGGTGCGCGCCTTGTAACGGAACGGTTTCGAGGTGAGTGCGCCGACCGGGCACAGGTCGATCATGTTGCCCGAAAGCTCGGAGGCCACCGCGTCACCCAGGAAGGTCACGATTTCGGCGTGCTCGCCGCGGCCCCGCATCCCCAGCTCCATCACCCCGGCAATCTCGACTCCGAAGCGCACGCAACGCGTGCAGTGGATGCAGCGGGTCATCTCTTCGCCGGCGATCAGCGGCCCGAAAGATTTGTGGAACACCACGCGCTTGGGCTCGGTATAGCGCGAGTTGGAGGCGCCGTAACCTACCGCCAGATCCTGCAACTGGCATTCGCCGCCCTGGTCGCAAATGGGGCAGTCGAGCGGGTGATTGATCAGCAGGAACTCCATCACCCCTTTCTGCGCGTCGACCGCCTGCTCCGAATGGGTCCAGACTTTCATTCCCTCGCTGACGGGCGTGGCGCACGCGGGAAGCGGCTTGGGCGCCTTCTCGACCTGCACGAGGCACATCCGGCAGTTGGCCGCGATGGAAAGCTTCTTGTGCCAACAGAAGTACGGCACATAGATGCCGAGCTTGTGCGCAGCATCCATGACGGTGCTGCCGGTGGGCACTTCGACCTGCTTGCCGTCGATTTCGAGATTCATCAGCATTGCGCGAGTATCAGGGGTAAGCCGGCACCAGGCACTGCTGGTGATCGATGTGATGCTGGAATTCATCCCGGAAGTGCTTGATGAAGCTTTTCACCGGCAATGCCGCGGCATCCCCGAGCGCACAAATGGTGCGCCCCGCAATGTTGTCCGAAACCGACACCAGGAGATCGAGATCTTCGTTGCGGCCCTGGCCATGCTCGATTCGGTGCACCACTCGCCACAGCCAACCGGTACCCTCGCGGCATGGCGTGCATTGGCCACATGACTCTTCGTAATAAAAATACGACAGCCGCAGCAGCGATTTCACCATGCAGCGAGTCTCGTCCATGATGATGACGGCGCCCGAGCCGAGCATCGAGCCCGCCTTGGCGATCGAGTCGTAGTCCATGTCCGTGGCCATCATGACCTCGCCCGGCAGCACGGGCATCGAGGAGCCGCCGGGGATGCAGGCCTTCAGCTTGCGCCCCGCGCGCATCCCGCCGGCCATCTCGAGGAGGGTCGCGAACGGTGTTCCCAGGCGCACCTCGAAATTGCCGGGGCGCATCACATCTCCGGATACCGAAAACAACTTGGTGCCGCCGTTGTTCGGACGCCCGAGATTGAGGAACGCCTCCCCACCGTTGTTAATGATCCAGGGCACAGCGGCGAAGGTCTCGGTGTTGTTGATCGTTGTCGGCTTGCCGTAGAGCCCGTAGCTCGCGGGAAAAGGCGGCTTGAAGCGCGGCAGGCCTTTCTTGCCTTCGAGCGACTCCAGGAGCGCGGTCTCCTCCCCACAAATGTACGCGCCGTAGCCATGGTGATTGTAGAGATTGAAGTTGAACCCGGAACCAAGAATATTCTTCCCCAGCAGCCCGGCCGCAAGCGCTTCATCGACCGCCTCCTCCATGCGCTCGTAGGCGGTCCATATCTCGCCGTGGACGTAGTTGTAGCCGCGCGCGCAACCCATGGCGTAGGCTGCGATCGCCATGCCTTCGATCAGGGCGTGCGGGTTGTAGCGCATGATGTCCCGATCCTTGAACGTGCCCGGCTCGCCTTCGTCCGAATTGCAGACGAGGAATTTCTCGCCGGGAAACTGTTGCGGCATGAAGCTCCACTTCAACCCGGTGGGAAAGCCGGCCCCGCCACGTCCGCGCAGTGCGGATTTCTTGACTTCGGCGATGACCGCGGCGGGCGTGATCTTTTCCGACAGTATCTTGCGCAGTGCCTTGTACCCCCCCCGCGCCTCGTAGTCATGCAGGCGCCAGTTGTCGCCATCGAGCCCAATCATGAGAATGGCGTCCGGGCCGTAGTCCAGAAGCTGCGCGGAGTTGCTCATCGTTCGTCCACCGCGCCGGCGCCGAAAGCCGCGTGGGTGGGCCGCGGCGTTGCCCGCAACTCATCGAGCAGGGTGTCGATTTGGGCGGGACGCATAAAGCTGCACATCCGCTTGTTGTTGACCAGGAGCACGGGGGCATCACCGCACGCACCCATGCACTCGCCTTCCTGCAGGGTGACCAAACCGTCCGGCGTCGTTTCGCCAAAGCTCACTCCGAGCTTGGCCTGCAGATGAAGCGCCGCCTCGGTCGCGCCTTGCAGTGCGCACGGCAGGTTGGTGCACAGGGTGATCTTGTAGCTGCCCAGCGGCTTCAGGTTATACATCGCATAAAATGAGGCAACTTCGTACACCGCCACCGCCGGCATGCCAAGGTAGCGGGCGACGAAATCAATGGTTTCGGCGGCCAGCCAGCCCTTCTCGTCCTGGGCGATGGCGAGCGCCGACATCACCGCGGAGCGCTTGTGGTCGGGCGGGTACTTGGCGATCTCACGATCGATTTTCCGAAGCGATGTGTCCGAGAGCATTGGATCAGCTTTCACCGTCCCAGTAGTCGAGATCGGCGGAGGCAAAGGTCATGTGTCCCCACTTGCCATCGTAGGCGAGCACTTTCCCGGAATCCGGGTACTCGCATACCTCCGGACTGACCATGGTGCTGACCGACAGGTAACGCAGCTCGACATCCGAATCGTTGATGATCTGATGTGCGGATTCGGCGCCGCCCGTCGGGCAGCAGATGACGTCACCGGCGCGAATCGGCCGCGTCTCGTCCCCGTAGCGCAGCGCGCCCGTGCCGGCGACGATGAAAAACATCTCCTCATTGGCGCGGTGGCTGTGGAAGGGGCAGGCGCGCTTCCCCGGCGGCACCACGTCGTAGGAGTAACCCAGACCTTTTGCACCGAGCAGCTTGCCGATGCGCACGGAGCGCCACGCGAAGCCTTCGCCGTGCTGGCCTTGTTCGAGGTCGACCTCGTCGATATTGGCGACCCGGGCGCTCACCGGTCGATCTCCCCGAACACGATGTCCTGGCTGCCGATGATCGCCACGACGTCGGCAATCATGTGTCCCCGCGACATCTCGTCCAACGCGGCGAGATGCGGAAACCCCGGCGCGCGGATCTTCAGTCGGTAAGGCTTGTTGGCGCCATCGGAGACGATGTAAATCCCGAATTCGCCTTTCGGGTGCTCGATGGCCGCGTAAGCCTCCCCGGGCGGCACGTGCATGCCTTCGGTAAAGAGCTTGAAATGGTGGATCAGCTCTTCCATGTTCGTTTTCATCTCTTCCCGGCTCGGCGGCGCGATCTTGTGGTTGTCGATCATCACCGGCCCGGAATTGGCTCGCAGCCACGTGACGCACTGCACGACTATCCGATTGGCCTCGCGCATCTCGCGCATGCGCACCAGATAACGGTCGTAGCAATCGCCGTTGGTGCCCACCGGGATGTCGAACTCCATCCGCTCATACACCGCGTAGGGTTGTTTCTTGCGCAAATCCCACGGCACACCCGACCCGCGCAGCATCGGTCCGGTGAATCCCAGCGCCATTGCCCGTTCGGCGGTGACTACACCGATGCCGACCGTGCGCTGTTTCCAGATGCGGTTCTCGGTGAGCAGCGTCTCGTAGTCGTCGACGCACGAGGGAAACCGCTGGGTGAAGTCGTCGATGAAGTCGAGCATGCTGCCGCTGCGATTTTCATTCATCGCCGACACTTCGCGCTGGTTGTGGATCCGCGATGCCTCGTACTGCGGCATCCGGTCCGGCAGATCGCGATACACACCGCCCGGACGGTAATACGCCGCGTGCATCCGTGCGCCGGAGACGGCTTCGTAAACGTCCATCAGGTCTTCGCGCTCGCGAAACGCATACAGGAACGTGGTCATCCCGCCCACGTCGAGCGAGTGCGCGCCGAGCCACAGCAGATGATTGAGAATGCGGGTGATCTCGTCGAACATCACCCGGATGTACAGCGCGCGCAACGGCACCTCGATGCCCAGAAGCTTCTCGATCGCGAGGCAATACGCATGCTCGTTGCACATCATGGACACGTAATCCAGCCGGTCCATGTACGGCAGCGCCTGCAGATACGTCCTGTGCTCCGCGAGCTTTTCGGTAGCGCGATGCAGGAGGCCGATGTGCGGGTCGGCGCGCTCGATCACCTCGCCGTCGAGCTCCAGCACCAGCCGCAGCACCCCGTGTGCCGCCGGGTGCTGCGGGCCAAAATTCATCGTGTAGTTACGTATCTCAGCCAAGGCCTACTCGCTGTCCGCAAAATTGGGCTCGCGGATGATGCGCGGCACGATTTCGCGGGGCTCGATCGTCACCGGCTGATAGACCACGCGGGCCTGCTCAGGGTCGTAGCGCATTTCGACGTGGCCACTGATCGGAAAGTCCTTGCGAAACGGATGGCCGATGAAACCGTAATCGGTGAGGATGCGACGCAGGTCCGGATGTCCGGTGAACATGATGCCGAAAAGATCGAACGCCTCCCGCTCGTACCAGTTGGCCGACGGCCAAAGGTCGATCACGCTCGGCAGCACCGGAAAATCGTCGTCCGCCGCGAACGTGCGCACCCGCAGCCGCGCG
>JANXZT010000361.1 GCA_025355395.1 Betaproteobacteria bacterium | reverse complement strand
GTGCCATCAGCGTCCAGAAACCAAGCGCCATGAACAGCGCCGCCGCGATCCACCGGATTGTGCGCAATGGCCCTCGGTCACCCATACGATTCGCCAAGAAGACAGCGGGTATGTCAGCCAACAACATGCCCGTGGTGGTGCCGGCAATAACTGCGAACAGATTGTCGAACCGCGCAGCCAGCATCACCGTCGCAATCTGTGTTTTATCGCCCATCTCGGCCAGGAAGAACGCAAGCGCAGTAGTGGTGAAAACTGCCAGTGCACTCTTTGCTGCGGCCGTATGTTCGCCTGCCCGGTCTGGCACCAACGCCCATCCTGCAATCAGGATAAAAGACACGCCGACAATGATGCGAAGCATGTCTGGACTGATGAGGTCCTTGACTACTGCGCCGAGGGCACCCGCTGCGGCATGGTTGAGCGCAGTCGCGGCAAGGATGCCCAGAACAATCGGCCACGGCCTACGAAAGCGCACGGCCAGGAGAATGGCGAGAAGCTGAGTCTTGTCGCCGATCTCGCCTATGGCGACGATCCCGGTGGAAACGAGGAAGGCATACATCACACACCAATCACGGGTTGAGCGGCGATTGGCCAAAGGCGCAGCCCCCGCTCAACCCGAGTGAGGTGCCGTGCCTATGGTCTCGTCGAACCCGCGCTTGCGGTGTCGGTTGCGCCATGGCCTAAAAGCCAAGTGTGTTGACGCAACCCCTTCGTCAGAAGGTGACTACTCCCCAGAGGAAGACAAATTGTACCGCAACCACTGCGGCCTACCCTTGGAACTCGTACTCGACCTGCGCTGGCAAGGTGTTGTCAGGCGCGGCGGACGTGACCACCCGGGCGCATTGCCAGGTCCATTACCCGGCCGCCAGCAGACCGCTCAGCCTGGACGGGACGGCGGCTCTGGTTCCATCGCGCGATACCGGTCAAGCGCGTGGGCGCGTTCCCGGCAGTGAGCCAGCCCGGGAAAGCGCCCAATCCGCTTGCGCCCGAGACAATGGGAAGGCAGGGCTTTCCCACCGAGGGCATGTACAGTCCGTGCGCGCGGGCGACGCTCGCCCAAGTCGATCCTGCCGTCAGGATAAGCGGCTATTTCGGGTACTCGATCGGCATCGGCTTCCCGCCGTCATGGGTCGAGCGGTCGGTCGAGATCGCGGTAGGGCGCAAGGATGTCCGCGAGCCGGGAATGACTTTCCATACGCATCGCGTATTGCGGGTGCCGGGATTGGTGGGTGTGGGTTTCAGCGAGAGCATCGTCATCACCGAAAACGGATACGAAGTACTGACCGGGCATCCGAGACGGCTGATCGTCCTTTGAAAATGCCTCCGGCGATTGCCGTGCAGCCCGCGGCCAAGAACCCGTGCGTGGTCAGGCGCCGTGCCGTCCGCGTCCGAGGCGCCGCGCCCACCCGCGCGCCATCAGCGACAGCGGCCATGCCATCGCGAAGTACATGGCGCCGGCGAGCACGTAGAGATGCATTGGGCGGAAATAGGTGGAGGCCAGATCCTTGGCGCGCAGCATGATCTCGGGCGCCGAAATGAGCGAACAGATCGACGTGTCCTTGAGGACGATGACCAGCATGTTGATCAGCGGCGGCAGCATGATCGCGGTCGCTTGGGGCAAGACGATGTAACGCAGCGTCTGGCGCGGCGTCATGCCGACCGCGAGCGCTGCTTCGCGCTGGCCGCGGTGGATCGTTTCGATGCCGCTGCGAAAAATCTCCGCGACATACGCGGCTGCGTGGATGCCAAGACCAAGCGCCCCTGCCACTAGCGCGCTCAGCGTGATGCCGAGCGGCACGATAGCGAAGTAGATGATGAACAGGACTACGAGCGTCGGGATGCCCCGCATCAGTTCGACATAGAGCGTGGCGGCACGGCTCAGCACGCGGTTGCGGCTCAGCTTGGCGAGCGCGAGGCACAGGCCGAAAACGATGGCGATGCCGAAGGCGTAGCCGGTCAGGAGCAGCGTGCTGCCAGCGGCGGCCAGCATTTCGGGCCACCACTCCGGCAGCTTTGCGACGTAGATCTCGAAGAACTGGATCATTGCCAGGACCGGCTGCCGCGCTCGAGCCGCGCCACAAGGCGTCCGATCGGGAGGCACATCGCGAGGTAGAGGAACGCGGTCATCGAGTAGATGAGCGGCGTCTCGAACGTGCGCGTCACGAGCTGCCGCGCGTAGAACATGATCTCGGGGGCGGCGATGGCCGAGGCCACGGAGGTTTCCTTCAGCAGCGACATACTGTAGTTGCCGAGTGGCGGCAGGACGATGCGCCAAGCTTGTGGCAGGATGATATGGCGAACTGCCATCAGCGGCGTCATGCCGACCGCGAGGGCGGCCTCGCGTTGGCCGTGATGCAGCGCCTCGATGCCGGCGCGAAACACCTCGGTCAGCAGCGCGCCGCCGCCCAAGCCAAGGCCGATGATCGCGGCGGGGATCGGCTGTAAGCGCAGGCCGATCTGCGCCAACCCAAAATAGATGATGAAAAGCTGGGTCAGCGCGGGGACGTTGCGGAACACCTCGACGTAACAGGTGACGAGGAAGCGCAGCGGGCGGTTCCGGGTCGACGCGACGAGGGCCATGAACAGCCCGACCACGACGGCGACGGAGAACGCGCCCAGCATGATCCAAACGCTGACGACCGCCCCGCCGAGCAGCACAGCCGCGAACATGGCGATCTGCTCGACGGCTGCTCCCTTAGCCGTCCTGAAGGAGCTGACTCAGGAAGCTCCGGGTGCGCTCATGGCTTGGCCGGCGGATGACCTCGGCGGGCGGTCCCTGCTCGACAATGACGCCGTGGTCGATGAAGACAACACGATCGGCGACGTTCTGCGCGAAGCGGATTTCATGGGTGACGAGCATCATCGAGCGGCCTTCCGCCGCCAGTTCTTCGATGACCTTCAGCACCTCGCCCACCAGTTCGGGATCGAGCGCCGAGGTCGGCTCGTCGAACAGGATGACCTTCGGCTCCTGCGCGAGGGCGCGGGCGATCGCCACCCGCTGCTGCTGCCCGCCCGACAGCCGCTCGGGGAACGCGTCGCGCTTCTCCGCGAGATGCACTTTGGCGAGCATCGTGTCGGCGAGTTCAAGCGCCGCCTTGCGCGGAAGCCCGAACACTTTTTCCGGCGCGATTGCCACGTTCTCGCGCGCCGTGAGGTGAGGCCAGAGATAGAAGCTCTGGAAGATCATGCCGATGTGCTTGCGCTGGCTCGCCAGTTCGCGTTCGGACATCCGGACGTGGCGGCCGTCGACCAGGCGCTCGCCGAACAGCTCGCCCTCGAGATAAATGTGCCCGCGTGTCGGCACCTCGAGATAGTTGACGCAACGCAGCAGCGTCGACTTGCCGGAGCCGCTCGGCCCGATGATTGCGACCTTCTCGCCCCACGCGATGGCGAGGTCGATGCCCTTCAGGACCTCGAGCGATCCGAAGTTTTTGTACAGGTCTTCGATGGTGACGACCGCCGCGTCGCCCTGCCGTGACACGGCTGGAGTGGCCCGCGGCGCGGCGGCGCCGGGCGGGCTCGTTGCGGACATTCCGGCGGACCGGCCGGGGAGGCCGTGATGGCTCGGGACTACTTGCAACCGCTGCCGAGCGCCGGTTGCTGCCAGTCCTTCGGTCGATCGACACCCGCGCGCGGGTTCTTGTCGCTGGGCGAGAACCAACTCACGTTGCCAAGGCCGTATTTTGCGGCAATCTTCTGTGTGCGACAGGTTGCCCAGGCTTCGCCGATCTTCTGGTTGAAGGCCTTGACGAGTTCGGGTGCCTCTTTGCTCAACCCGAGCACGATCTGGTATTTCATGCCGCTCACCACAGGAAGCTTTTCGTCGAAGTCAGGGGATGCCGGCACGGCGTGGATGTCCCAGCTCGGATTCTTGTTGAGCGCGTAGGCAATGAGCGGCGGGTCGGCAAACAGCACCTGGGCACGGCCAGCCAGCACGTCGCGCAACGCCGCATCCGACGTGTCGTAGAGCTTCAACTCGATATTCTTGAGGTTCTTCAACTCCTGCGCCTGCCCAAAGCCCTGGATCGAGGCGACCACCTTGCCGTCGAGGTCCTTGATGCGACTCCAGTTCTGGCCCTTCTTCTGCACGTAGAGCGCCTGCGCGTAGTAGATCGGATCCGTGAGCAACATGACCTCGGCCCGCTGTGGGCGCCAGCTCACCATGCCGATCATGATGTCGGCGCGTCGTGTCTGGATCGAGCCGATCTCCGCCGAGAATTCCATGACGGCCGGCTCGATCTTCAGTTTCAATTCGTCGGCGATCCACTGCACCAGCTCGCCGTCGACTCCAATCAGCTTGCCGTTTTCCCAGTTCGTCCCCGGCATGTCGCCGTTGAAGGCGACAGTCAGGGTCCCCGGCTTGATCGTCTCCAGCCCGGCCGCATTCGCTACTCCGGTCGCGAGCCCGAATTCGAGCATCGTGGCGATTACCGCCAACCGCAGGAACCCCAACGCTTTCGTCGCTTTCGCTATTGCACATCCTCCACTCTGTCGTTGCCATTTTTTTTGCCGCGAGCGCGTGATCGCGAAGACATCGCGCTGCATTCGCTGCCTGCAGGACCTCGGATGGAGAATATACTAAGGTTGTCCCATGTAGGTGGAAATAGGACGGGGTCGGTGGCCGCGAAAGAGCCGGCACTACGACAAAAGCCCCGGCAGGAGCGAGATGAAGATCACCGAAGTACGCGCGACGCCCGTCAGCATTCCCGCCACCCGAACCTGCACGTGGTCCTTCGGCCGCTCGTACGGACACACCCGCACGATCGTCGAGGTGATGACCGACGATGGGCGCATCGGCCTTGGCGAGGCCTCGCTCGCCCGCGTCGCTTTGATGATCAACGACGAGTTCGCGCCGCGCCTTGCGGGGATCGATCCGTACGAGATCAGCACCGCCCGCCGCGCCTGTCTGCGCGAACACCGCGATTTCGGCTATCTCGCCGATAGCACGTCGGAGATGGCATTCTCGGCAGTGGAGATCGCGTTGTGGGACCTCATCGGGCAGGACCGCAAGCTGCCGCTCTATCGGGTGCTGGGCGGCGCGGTGCGCGAGCGTGCGCCGTTCGTCGCCTACGCCTACACCGTCGCGCTCGAGGAGGGCCACACCGAGGCCGAGGTACCGGAGATCATGGCGGGAATCGCAGCGAAATCGATCGCTGCCACCGGGGCCACACTGTTCGAATTCAAGGTCGGCCGCCATTCAGTCGCCTGTGACATTGCGACGGTAAAGGCGATCCGTGCTGCGGTCGGTCCCCGCATCGAGCTTGCGGTCGATGCCAACATGGCATTCGGCATCGGGCAAGCGCGCCAGTTTTTGGCCGGGACGGCGGACGTCCTCGGCGGCATCGAGGAGCCCGTCGCGGCGCTTGCCGAAATGGTGCTGCTGCGGCGCGAGTTCCCGGTCCCGGTCTCGACCCACTGCACCGACATCGAGAAGCTGCGCGGCTATCCGGAGATCGACGACATCGTCGGCGACATCAATGTCGATGGCGGCATTTCCGGCATCGTCCGGCTTGCCGCGGCGGTCCGTTCGTACGACCGTCGCTTCTGGCTGCGCTCCAACGGCGAGACCGGAATTGGGTGGGCCGCCATGTGCCATCTCGGCATGGCGTGAGAGGCGCTCGACCGCCCAGGCCAAGCGCTCATCGATTGGATCGAGGACGACTTGGTAGAAGGCGATTGCTGGCTCGTGCGCGAGGGCGGCGTACGCCCGCCGGACAAGCCGGGGTTGGGCGTCGAACTCGACCGCGACTCCTTTCGCCACTATGCCGAGCGTTACCGCGCGCACGGCGCATTCACACGGTACGACGCGCCTTGAGCGGCGTTCGTCCCTCCGACATCGCGCCATGAAGATCACCGCGATTCGCGCGACACCGGTCAGCGCCCGCACTACCCGCAGCAATGCTTGGTCGCGCGGCAAGGGCACCGGCTTTTCGCGCACGGTCATCGAGATCGACACCGACGAAGGAATCACCGGTCTCGGCGAGGCGCCGCGCGGGGACACCGCCGAAGTCATCAACCGTTACTTCGCCCCGCGCATCATCGGGCTCGACCCCGGCGAGTGGCAAACTGCGCGACTGCGCTGCCTGCCGCGCAATCGCGACTGGGGGCTGATCGGCGATGCTCGCGAGCGGATAGCGTTCGGCGGCATCGACATGGCGCTGTGGGACATCGTCGGCAAGGCGGCCGGGCGGCCGCTCTTCCGTCTGCTCGGCGGGCCGGTGTGCGAGAGGGCGCCGTTCGTCGCCTATGCCTACTCGGTCGACACCGCCGAGGGGTTTACCGAGGCGCAGGTACCCGCGCAGATGGCCGAAGTCGCGCGGCGCTCGATCGCCGAGACCGGCGCCAGCGTCTTCGAGTTCAAGGTCGGTCGCAACTCCGTCGATTGCGAGATCGAGACGGTCCGCGCGATCCGCGAAGCGCTGGGGCCGGCCATCGGACTCTCGCTCGATGCCAACATGGGTTACACGATCGGCGAGGCGCGGCGACTGATCGCCGGGATCGTCGATGTCGGCATACTCAATTTCGAGGAGCCGGTCGCGAGCCTCGGCGAGATGCAAATGCTTCGTGCCGAATTCGGCGTTCCGATGTCGACTCATTGCACCAATTTCGAGGCGCTGCAGCACTACCCGCTGATCGACAGCGTCGTCGCCGACTTTCACCACGAGGGCGGTATCGCGCCCACGCTCACGCTGGCAGCTGTCGCGCGCGCGCACCACCGGCAATTCTGGCTGCACACCTACCAGGAACTCGGCATTTCCTGGGCGGCGCGCTGCCATTTCGGCATGGCCTGCCCCGAGGCATCGCACCCGGCGCAGGCGTTGATCAACTGGGTGGTCGACGACCTGGTGCTGGGCGAGCCGTGGCGGGTGCAGGACGGCGGCTTTCGTCCGCCCGAAAAACCAGGTCTCGGCGTCGAACTCGATCCCGACGGCTTTGCCCGCGCTGCCGAGGCGTATCGCAATGAGGGTGAACTCGCGTACTTGGTCGCGCGCTGAATTTCTTCGATGGTGGATGAGTTTCGGTGACGCGGTTAGATCGCGAGAAGTTTCCTTCAAAAGCGGAAGCGGTCGGGTCGAAACGGCCGCAGATCGATTGCCGGAGTCCGCCCGGCGACAAGGTCGGCGATGATCAAGCCGGTGGACGCGGCGGAGGTCAGCCCGACGTGGCCATGGCCGAATGCGAACAACGCGCCGGGGCACGTTGGTGCGGCACCGATGACGGGAAGCGAGTCCGGCATCGACGGGCGAAACCCCAGCCATTCCGATTGAATCTCGTCACCGAGGCCCGGCACCATGCGGCGCGCATGGGCCACCATGCGGCGAATTCGCGTGAAGTCCGCGGGGGCATCGAGTCCGGCGAACTCGACGCCACCGGTAATGCGAATGCCACCCTGCATCGGCACCAGGATAAATTTGCGCTCGCCCGAGCTGAGTGGATGCCCCGGTGCCCGCTCCGGCGTGGGCAGCATCACGTGATAACCGCGCTCGGTATCGAGCGGCACGCGGCTGCCAAGCATTGCGGCGAGCGGGCGTGACCATGCGCCAGCGGCGATCACTACCTGGTCCGCCGAATGGGCGCCGCGCTCGGTCAGAACGCTCGTCGGTCCATATTCGCGGCGGTTAAATCCGGTCACCCGTTCCTGCAACAGCGTTCCCTCGGCCGCGACAAACGCACTCGCGAGCGCGCCGACGAGGCGCATTGGGCTGGTCACGAATCCGGTATCCGGCAGGTACACTGCGTGGCGGAAGATGGGCGCGGCCGCCGGCTCGAGCTGGTGTAGCTCGTCCGGTGTCAGGACTTCAACGCGGACGCCGCGCCGCCTCCGCAAATCGATCACCGGTTGGGCGGCCGTGAAGGCGGCATCCGACTCGTACGTGTGTATCCAACCTCGCGGCCGAATGTACTGTTCCCCGTCCGTGCCGCGGATGAGGTCGGCCCAAGTTTCGGCGGCGTTGCCGAGCAGCGAAAATAGCGCATGCGAGATTTCCTCGACTCGCGTCGCGCGGCTTGCGACGACCAAGCGCGCCAACCACGGCACCATCCGCGGCAGATACCGCCAGCGAATGGAGAGCGGTCCCATCGGGTCCATCAGCATTGCCGGGACGCGGCGCACGATCCCGGGCATCCCGATGGGATCCACTGAGCAGTTGGCGATGATCCCGGCGTTGCCGTAGGATGCGCCCTCGCCGGGGAGGCGCGGATCGAGCACGGTGACGGCATGGCCTTCGCGCCGCAGAGTCAGCGCGCAGGCCATCCCGACAGCGCCGGCCCCCACCACAATGACGTGCTTGGGATTGGCGGCGGTGTGTCGGGATTCGGCTTGCATCGTTTGGCCTCAGTAGCGGCGAGCGCATTCTCGCTCATTGCACACAAGGGAGAAAACATGATCGCGGATGCCGTCACGCTCAGCCTGGACGAAGTGGAGTCTCTCGCGCG
Source organism: Betaproteobacteria bacterium (assembly GCA_025355395.1). Classification (GTDB taxonomy): domain Bacteria; phylum Pseudomonadota; class Gammaproteobacteria; order Burkholderiales; family Casimicrobiaceae; genus CAIWHR01. Next base: position 3,054 of record JANXZT010000361.1, on the reverse strand, counting down.
GGACGCGCTCACCGCCAACGGGACGAGCGCTGCCAATGCGTTGCCGGTGGCGCGGTCGATCCGCGCCGCGGAGTCCGCCGGCATCAGGAGCCACGGGCTCGCGCGCCTTGCTACGTATTGTGAGCACGCCCGCTGCGGCAAGGTGGACGGGCAGGCAGTGCCGAGCCTCGCGCGGCTTGCTCCGGCGTCGCTGCGCGTCGATGCCCGCACTGGCTTCGCCCATCCCGCGATCGAGCTTGGGCATGCGCCCCTCGTCGAAGTTGCCAGAGCCAACGGAATCGCGGGACTTGCGGTGACCAATTCCTACAATTGCGGTGTTGTCGGCGACCACGTCGAGCGACTCGCCGAAGCGGGACTGGTTGCGCTCGGCTTTGTCAACTCGCCGCCCGCCATCGCACCCTGGGGCGGCAAGCGCGCGCTCTTCGGCACCAATCCGATTGCCCTCGCGGCGCCGCGCCGCGGCCGCGCGCCCTTGGTAATCGACCAGTCGTCCAGCGTGATCGCCCGCGGCGAGATCATGTTGCACGACCAGCAGGGGAAATCCATCCCTGAAGGCTGGGCGATTGACCGGGACGGCAAGCCGACCACTGACGCCAAGGCGGCGCTGCAAGGCGGCAGTCTATTGCCGTCGGGCGGCTACAAGGGCGCGGGAATCGCACTACTGGTCGAGATCATGGCCGCCGGCCTTACCGGCTCGAACTTTTCGTACGCTGCCTCCTCGTTCGCCAACAACGAAGGCGGGCCCCCGCGCACCGGGCAGTTTTTCATTGCCATCGCCCCGGGCATTTTCGGCAGCGACGAGTTTCCGGATCGGCTTGAGGAATTGTTCACCCGCATGTTGGCCGAGCCGGGGACACGGCTCCCCGGGCAGAAGCGGCTCGCCGCCCGCGAACGTACAGCGGCTGCCGGCGTAAGCCTGCCAACCTCCTTGCACACTCGCCTGAAGGCCCTCCTGTAGGTCGCCACACGGCGCCACATCCGCCTCCCTGCCTCCTGCCTCCTGCACGATCCTGACCCGAGATTGGCATCATTGCCTTTGCCGCACGACGACTTTGCGCCCCGACGTCCTTTAGCAGATCGAACTGGGTGAAGTGAACCCTGGAACGGCCCATCGCCAGCACCACAGCCGGGCGGTTGCCGCCCGAAATCGGCGTTCGACCCGACCGACCCAATCCCCAATGCGCGGGGTCGTGTGGTTGAATCTCCTATCCTCTCCTCAAGTCGTAACGCTGTTTCACGAGCGGCTGCTACCACATTCCCAGTTAACGGGTTTGCTCGAGGCCGGGGTGGTCGGCGACGTCATGTGCCATTTCCTGGACGTCGAGGGGCGCGTCGTCGACCATCCGGTGAACCGGCACGTGATCGCCGTCGGCATGGAGGATCTCCGGCGCGTGCCCAGTATCGTCATCGCTGCTGGGGGACGACGCAAAGTCGCCGCGATCCGCGCCGTGCTCAAGGCGACGCAGGCGCGGACGTTGATCACCGACGCAGCGGCCGCCCGAGCGTTGCTCGAGTTATGAGCGTCCGAATTGCCGTTGCACATCGGCCTGACGTCATGAATGACTTGGCCCATCGACTCTGTGTCGCGCCGATGATGGACTGGACGCACCGACGCTGCCGGTACTCGTTACGAACGCTTCAGGGAGCTTGTCCGCCGTGGGAAAGGCTTCCGAATACCCCCCCCAACCGGCGCGCACCTTCGCGGATATCTGCAATCGTACAGCCACCGAAGCCGAACATCAGCCCTGCCTTGGGGCGCCGAAGAAAAAACGATTCGATCGAGTAGAGTCCCACGCCCGTCTCGAACGCCCTTCTGGTGAGTTCGTCGGTGTCGAAGCCGGAGCGTAACAAGCCGGTCGTATGCAACCCCGCGTGCGCAGCAAGAAGACGGAGGTGCGGAGCCGTCCATTGATTGAGCGCGTCGATTAATGCTTCCCGGCGGTGTGCATACAGATGCTGCATGCGTCGCAGGTAACTTCTGAAATGACCTTGCGCCATGAAATCGGCCATGATGCACTGCTCGAGTGATGAGCTGTGCCGATCCGCCGTCCATTTGGCGGCCACCAGAGTCTCCTTCAACGCACGGGGGACGACGACATATCCGAGCCGTAGTCCCGGAAAAAGGACCTTGGAAAAGGTGCCCAGGTAAACGACAACGCCTGAGCGATCCAGCCCCTGAAGTGATTCCAGCGGCCGACCGCTGAATCGAAACTCGCTGTCATAGTCGTCTTCGATTACGCACGCTCCGACTTCCCGGGCCCAGGCCAATAACGCAATTCTTCGCGGCAGCGACATCGTCACACCCATCGGGAATTGATGTGACGGCGTGACATAGACGAGCTTTGCCCTCGCTGGCAGCTGGTCGACCCGCAAGCCGTCGGCGTCCACGTCGACGGGGCAGATCTCGGCACCGAGCGCGCGGAACACGGATACGGCGGCCGTGTAGCAGGGATTTTCGACTGCCACCGGGTCACCCGGCTCGATCAGGACCCTGCCGAGAAGGTCGAGCCCTTGCTGCATGCCGCTCGTGACCATCACGTCGTCCGCGCCGCATACCACTGCGCGCGAATGCGAAAGATATCGCGCGATCATCAGCCGCAGCTCAACATGACCGGACGCATCGCCATAAAGCGCGATCCTGTTTGTCAAGGTGCGAAGATTTGTTGCTGCCAGGCGACGCCATACATCAATGGGAAAACTTCCGAGGTCGGTCAGCCCCGGACGGAAGTCATACGGCAGATCGCGTTGCGGCACAATGAAGCGCGAACGGTTGAGGCGCGTGGCCCAACCGCTCATTTTCGGCACGACCGGCAGCGGATGGGCGCGCACGGCATCCAGGCCGTTTTGCCGATGCGCGGACACGAACGTTCCGGAGCCATGGTGCGCCGTGAGAAAGCCCTCGCTGATCAGGCGTTCGTAGACTCCATGCACGGTGTTGCGTGAAACGGCGAGACGCCAGGCGAGCTCGCGGCTCGAGGGTAGCTTGTCGCCCGCTTGCACTCGTCCATTCAATAGCACGTCGCGAAGCGCCCTGTACAGCTGGCCCGTTACATC
>JANXZT010000345.1 GCA_025355395.1 Betaproteobacteria bacterium | reverse complement strand
GCTGATCGGCCGTCAAGGTTTCGTTGTTGGCGTCATCCAGCCACTTGGCGGCGATGGAGATCGTCGCATTATGGGTCAGTATCGTGGTCTTGTTGTGAAAGGCGACATTGTTGTCCGGATCTTTCCACGAGGTCGACGACGGCGGAGTGCAGCCCTTCGTGTACGGCGTCGTGTAATCGGTCAGCGCCCCGATAAGACCCTGCTTGACCTTCGGATCGTCGACCCGCAGCTTGCCGTCGTCGTCGACGAGCTTCACGTTGTACGCATCCATGAATGTCAGGAACGAATAGAACGAGTCGCTGGAATCGACCCCCATCGGAAAACCCGTCGCGAATATGCGGGTGCCCGTCTTTTTCCGATAGGCCGGCCCTACCTTGTCGCACCAGAAGGACCAATACGCTTTCCATCCCGTCGGGATGTCGCTTTCCTTGAAGCCGGCCTCCTGGAGCATATCGACCCAGTACTCGATATGCATCGTCTGCTGCTTCAACGGAAAGGCGTAATACGCGCGCTTCTTGGTCTTGTCGTTATAGAGAAACGTGGTCTCGACCGTGTTGGGCGCGAAGGTGGCCTTGAGCGGAGTGATGACGTCGGTAACGTCCTCGAGCTTGCCGTCGAAGGCCCACTTGCCGGTGACCTGGAAGTCGTAGACGTCGGCGTAAGCCACGTCGGGCGGGCTGCCCGAGTCGAGCGCGGCGACGGACTTGGGAATCATGTCCTGCACCGGGTACTGCGACAGTTCGATCTTGACCCCGGTCTTCTGCTCGAATTTCTTGATGGCCTGGAACAGCGCTTCATCTTCCGATGGATAGAAACCCTTCACCCACCAGACAGTGAGCTTTTCCTGCGCAGCGGCCTGGCCGGAAACCACAAACGCGCCTGCCGCCATGACGGTCAGCGCGAGCCTCAACAATCGTTTCATGTACACGTCCTCCTGGTAGGTAGTACGCGGCCGGTGGCGATTCCGCTCTTGCCGTCCAAATACCTCGTGGCAGCCTACGGGCTGACCTGCGGGGTGTCAATTCAAGTACCTGCGCCGAAATCACATGACCGCGCCGAGCGCCCACGGCACGAACTCGTTTTGTCCGTATCCGTGTTGCTCGCTTTTGCTCTTGCGGCCCGACGCGGTCCCGAGCATCAGCGCAAAAAGTTTGGCACCGATCTCATCCACGCTGGCGGTGCCGTCCGCGATCTCGCCGCAATTCAAGTCGATATCCTCTTCCTGGCGCACCCAGAGCGCGGTGTTGGTCGAGAGCTTGAGCGAAGGCGACGGTGCGCAGCCGTACGCGGAGCCGCGCCCGGTCGTGAACACGATCATGTTCGCGCCGCCTGCCACCTGGCCGGTTGCGGACACGGGGTCATAGCCCGGCGTGTCCATGTAGACGAAGCCTTTGGACGTCACCGTCTGCGCGTATTCGTACACGTCGACCAGGTTCGTCGTGCCGCCCTTCGCCACCGCTCCCAACGATTTCTCGAGAATGGTCGTGAGGCCCCCGGCCTTGTTGCCCGGCGACGGATTGTTGTTCATCTCACCGCGATTGCGCGCCGTGTATTCCTCCCACCAGCGAATCCGGCCAACGAGCTTTTCGCCGACCTCTCGCGCAATGGCGCGGCGCGTCAGCAGATGCTCGGCACCGTAAATTTCCGGCGTCTCGGAAAGAATCGCGGTGCCGCCATGACGGACGAGGAGGTCCACCGCCGCTCCGAGCGCGGGGTTGGCGGTGATGCCGGAATAGCCATCGGACCCGCCGCATTGCAGCCCCACGGTGATGTGGGATGCCGGCACGGACTCGCGCTTGACCGCGTTGGCTTGCGGCAGCATTTCCTTGATGAGCTCGATGCCCTTGGTGATGCTTTTGGCAGTGCCTCCGGTGTCCTGGATGCTGAAGGTGCGCAGGAGTGCTGTTTCCTGCAGGTTCTCGGCGCCGAAGAGCGAGCTGATCTGGTTGGCTTCGCACCCCAGACCGATCACGAGCACGCCCGCGAAATTGGGATGACGCGCGTAACCGGCGAGGGTGCGCCGCAGTACCTGCATGCCCTCGCCATGCGTGTCCATGCCGCAGCCGGAGCCGTGCGTGAGCGCCACGACGCCGTCGACATTCCCGTGGCGCGCGAGCTCGCTGGCAAGCGCGCCGTACATGAACGCGTCGGCAATTCCGCGGGAGACCGTGGCCGAGCAATTCACCGTGGACAGGATGCCGATATAGTTGCGGGTGGCAACACGGCCCGCGTTGGCGCCCTCGCCGCGCACGATGCCCAGGAAGCTTGCCGGATGCGTCACGTAATCGGTGGGCTTCACATCGGCGCCGAATGCGTAATCGCGATCGAAGGCGCCCATCTGCAGGTTATGCAGATGCACATGCTCGCCGGCGGCGATGTCGCGGCTGGCAAACCCGATGATCTGGTTGTAGCGGTGCACGGGCTCGCCGCTGCGAATCGCGCGCGTGGCGACCTTGTGGCCCGGCGGCACCAGTCCGGCGATGGTCACCTTCTCGTCCATGAGCTGGGTTCCGCCCACGAGTTGGGAGCGGGCGATGACAACGTCGTCGTCGGGGTGCAGGCGAATGGTCAGTGATGCACGCGTCAGCATGACGCCTCCGATTTGGTGGTTCGTGTCCGGATCAATCCGGCACGGTAAAGCGGGCGCGGGCCCGCGCTTTGATGACATCGTGATTCCACGCCAGCCCCAAGCCCGGCGCGGTGGGCGCCGGCGCGTAGCCGTCCTCGATGACCAGCCGCGAGGTGGTGAGATCGTCGAGCTGCGGAGTGTATTCGACCCACGCCCCGTTGGGCACCGCAGCCGTCAACGACACGTGGAGCTCCATCAGGAAATGGGGGCACACCGCCACATTGAAAGACTCAGCGAGATGGGCCACCTTGAGCCACGGCGTGATACCGTCGATGCGGGCGCTCCTCGGCTCACGCCACCTCGGCCTCCTCGCGGCTGGAGCGATGTCCAGACCGGCGGTGTCGGCCTCGAGTGTCGATTCGCCCCAGTCGCATCCCCTTGCCTTCGGCTCGGGGCCCCTGCTCCTCGGCTCACGCCACCACCTGCACCTTGGTGCTTTGCGACTTGTCCGCCGCTGCGCGAAACGCCGCTGCGGCATCCTTGAGCTCATATTGCCCGGACAGGAGCGGCCGCACATCGACGCGCCCTGTGCTCAGGTATTGCACGGCCCAGTCGAACTCGATGCCCCAGCGGAATGCGCCGCAGAGGTCGAGCTCCTTCGCCATCAGGTCGTTGACGACGAACGGAAGTGGCTCGTGCGGCAGCGTGCCAACCTGCACGATACGCGCGCCCTTCTTCGCCGCCGCGACGCAGGATTTGAGCGCCGTGAAGTTGCCCGACACCTCGAAGGCGACGTCGAATTGCGGCGACGCCAGCGCGTC
>JANXZT010000341.1 GCA_025355395.1 Betaproteobacteria bacterium | reverse complement strand
GCGGCAACCTCGTCGAGCAGTGCGGCGCGATTGGCCATCGCAATATCGCGCCACATTTCGGGTGACCCGGCCGCGATGCGGGTGAAATCCTGGAATCCACTGGCAGCGAACGCAAAGAAATTCTCCGCGTCGGGACGCGCTGAGAGTTCCTCGACCAGCGCAAACGCCAGCAGATGCGGCAAGTGGCTGACCGCGGCGAAGATACGATCATGACGCGCCGGATCGAGGCGGTGCGTGTGCGCGCCGGTGGCCTGCCACGCCTCATCGACCAGCGTCACGGCAACCGCGTCGGTTTCCGCAAGCGGGACCAGCACGACGTTGCGATCCGCAAAAAGCGTCGCGAAGGCCGCGACGGCGCCGGTGTGCTCGGTGCCCGCGATTGGATGCGCCGGAACAAACCGCCGCAATTTCGCACCGAGCGTCGGCCGTGCGGCGGCAATCACATCCTGCTTGGTACTCCCGGCATCGGTAATGACCGTCGTCTCTCCAATGGCGTCGGCGATGGTGGCAAAGAGGACCGGCAACTGGGCGACGGGGGTTGCCAGCAGCACGAGGTCGGCATCGGCAAGCTCCGGAGTCCAGGAATCGTCGAGGGTCCATGCCCGATCGACGATGCCGCGGGCACGGGCGTGATCGAGATTGGGACGCGTGCGTCCAATGCCGACAATTTCGCCGACCGCATTCGCCGCGCGGAGTGCCAGTGCGAAGGACCCCCCGATCAGCCCCACCCCAACGACGACCAGCTTGTCGATGCGCAACGCGGTGCGCGAGCTCGTCACGGCCACACCGGCATCAAGCGCGCAGCGCCACAGCAAGTGCTGCCAGGAAGCGCGCGTTTTCTTCCGGCAGTCCGATGGTGATGCGCAGATGTTCGGGCAGCCCGTAATTGGCGACGGGGCGCACGATCACGCCCTGGCGCAGCAGCCGTTGATAGACGCCAGCGCCATCGCCGACGCGCACCAGCACGAAATTGGCGTGCGAAGGCACCCATGTCAGGCCCAGCGCGCGCAGGCCCTGCTCGAGTTGTGCCATGCCTTGCCGGTTGAGGGCGCGGCTTTCGTCGACATAGTCACGATCGGCAAGTGCCGCCACCGCCGCAGCCTGGGCCAATGCATTCACGTTGAACGGTTGGCGCACGCGGTTCAGCATGTCCGCGACGCCCGGATGCATGATCCCGTACCCGACGCGCAACGCGGCCAGTCCGTACGCCTTCGAAAAAGTGCGCGAAACAATAAGGTTCGGATGGCGCGTGACCCACGCGCTGCTTGGCGCATGCTGTTCGGGCGCGAGATACTCGTTGTACGCCTCATCCAGCACCACCAGCACTTCGCCCGGCACCGATTCCAGAAACGCGGCGACGGCCTCGGGGCGCAGCCAAGTGCCGGTGGGGTTGTTGGGATTGGCAACGAACACGATCCGCGTGTCCGCGGTGATGGCGTGTCGCATCGCCTCGAGATCGTGACCAAGATCCGCCTGCGCAGCGACTTCGATGCCGATACCGCCACGCGCCTGGGTGGCCAACGGATAGACCGCAAACGCGTGTCGTGAGTAGACCGTACGCTGGCCGGGCAGCAGGAACGCCTGGGTCACGAGCTCGAGGATGTCGTTGGAGCCGTTGCCCAGCACGAGCGCTTCGGGCGCAATTCGGTAGCGGGCCGATATCGCGGCCTTGAGCGAAAAGCCGTCGCCATCGGGGTACCGGCAGAGCTCCTCGGTGGCGGCGGCGATCGCGGCGCGTACTGCGAGGCTCGGGCCGCGTGGATTTTCGTTGGAGGCAAGTTTGATGATGCTTCGCTCTTCCAGACCGAGCTCACGGGCGAGCTCCGGAATGGGCTTGCCGGGCAGATAGCGCGCGATATTGCGCACATGCTCGGGAGCGCGGACTGTGGGCTCCCGCATGTGGAGAGCGGGGGACGGTGCGTTCATCAACTAATCCTAATAAACAGCTGTAGGATAAGAACCCAACAGTTTGATAAATGGCGCTTTATGTTGCAACTCTGCCAGCGCCTGCGCGACCTTGGGGTCCGTGGCATGGCCCTCCAGGTCGACGAAGAAAAGGTATTCCCACAGGCCTGTGCGGGCCGGCCGCGATTCCAGGCGCGACATCGATACGCCATGCGTCGCGAGCGGCTCGAGCAATGCGTGAACCGCACCCGGGCGATTGGGCGCCGACATCACGAGCGAGGTCTCGTCGCGCCCACTGGGCGGCACCTGGTGGCGTCCCAGCACCCAGAACCGGGTGGTGTTGTTAGGTTCGTCCTCGATGTTTTGCGCCAAGACGCTCAAGCCGTAGATGGCCGCGGCGTTCTCGCCGGCGATCGCCGCCGCACCCGGCTCGCGGGTAGCGAGCCGCGCTGCTTCCGCGTTGCTGGCCACCGCGATGCGCGGAACCGCCGGAAGATGCACGGCAAGCCACTGCACGCATTGCGCCAGCGATTGGGCATGGGAGTAAATCCGGGTGATTTCGCCGAGGGCGGCGGCATTGCTCAGGAGATTCTGGCGCACGCGCAGCTTGATCTCTCCGCAAATCGAGAGTCGCGTCTGGCACATGAGATCGAGGGTGCGTCCGACCACGCCTTCAGTCGAATTCTCGACCGGCACCACGGCATAATCCGCTTGGCCGCTTTCCCCCGCGCGAAAGACCTCGTCGATTGTCGCGCACGGCTCGGCACTCACGAAGTCGCCGAAATGTTTTGCCACCGCTGCGTGCGAATACGTGCCCGCGGGCCCCAGGTAGGCAATGCGCAGCGGCTGCTCGAGTGCCAGGCAGGCGGACATCACCTGCCTGAACACGCCCGCCACCGACGCGTCGGCCAGCGGGCCGCGATTCTGCGTGAGCAACCGCCCGAGTACTTGCGCCTCGCGCTCGGGACGATAGGCGGGGCCGCCGCCCTTGAGGGTGCCAATAGCCTGCGCGTGGGTTGCCCGCGCATTCAGCCGCTCGAGGATTTCCTGATCGATGGCGTCGATCGCGGCGCGATGACTGCCCAGCGCTTGGTCGTTGGCGTC
>JANXZT010000311.1 GCA_025355395.1 Betaproteobacteria bacterium | reverse complement strand
ACACAACTTCGATTATCAAATTCATAACCAGGCGCTTCGACCGAAGTGGGGGGTTCCGATCCCCGACGCTAGAACCAAACCACTGCATGTGGCCGCCTCAACGAGCGCGCAACAGGCGCGCGTGCAAAGCTTCGGTAAGACGTTGGACTCAAATTAATCGAAGGCTCACAGTCATTTAGCGGCCTGCGGTTGCCCAAGTCAGTGCGTTCGAGGAAATCCTGCCATGACGTATGAAACTCTCGCGCTATATATCGACGGGACGTGGCTGAGTGGTGAAGGTCGGCGGGAGCAGGAAGTTTTGAATCCTGCCACGGACGAAATACTTGGCCAATTGCCGCATGCGACAACCGCAGACCTCGATCGGGCTTTGACCAGCGCGCAGCGCGCGTTCGAGTCGTGGCGCAAGAATTCGCCCATGGAGCGTAGCCGGGTGTTGCGCAAGGTCGGTGAGCTGACGCGAGAGCGCGCGTCGCTGATCGCCCGGAACCTGACGCTCGACCAAGGCAAGCCTCTCGCAGAAGCGTTAGCCGAAGTAAAAGCCTGCGCCGATCACGCTGACTGGCACGCTGAGGAGTGCCGCCGCATCTATGGGCGAGTAATCCCGGCACGATTGGCCAATGTCCGACAACTGGTGGTGTACGAGCCTGTCGGTGTTTGCGCTGCATTTACGCCTTGGAATTTTCCGTTCAATCAAGCCATCCGCAAGATCTGTGCGGCTATCGGTGCTGGCTGCACGATCATACTCAAGGGTCCCGAAGACGCTCCCTCGGCCATCCTGGCGCTGGGCCACTTGTTCGAAGATGCCGGCCTGCCTGCAGGGTGCCTCAACCTCGTCTGGGGCGTTCCGAGCGAGGTCTCGGGGTATTTGATTCGATCGCCCATCGTGCGCAAAATCTCGTTCACCGGCTCGGTGCCCGTCGGCAAGCAGTTGGCAGCTCTGGCGGGGCAGCACATGAAGCGCGTAACGATGGAGCTCGGCGGGCACGCGCCGGTCATTATCTTCGACGATGCCGATATCGAACGAGCCGCGGACATGCTCGCCGTCTACAAGATGCGCAATGCCGGCCAAGTCTGTATCTCACCCACCCGATTTTACGTTCAGCAAGACGCTCATGATTCGTACCTGGAGCGCTTCACTCGCGCCATCGGCAACATCCATGTGGGCGCAGGGTTGGATGAAGGTACGCAGATGGGCCCGTTGTGCCATTCGCGAAGGGTCGAGGCGATGGAGCTCTTCGTTGAAGACGCACTCACGCACGGAGGAAAGATCGCCACGGGCGGGAAGCGCATTGGCACCAAGGGCAACTTTTTTGCCCCTACGGTCGTCACCGATCTTCCGGACCGATCGCGCTTGATGACCGATGAGCCATTCGGGCCCATAGCCGCGGTGACGCCCTTCAAGGATTTTGACGAGGTCGTGCGCCGTGCCAACAGTCTGCACTATGGGCTGGCCGCGTACGCGTTCACGACGTCATCAAAGACTGCACATGCGGTATCCAACGCGCTTGCTGCCGGCATGGTCAATATCAATCACATCGGAATGACTTTCCCGGAGACACCGTTTGGCGGAATCAACGATAGCGGCTATGGCAGAGAAGGTGGGACGGAAACGTTCGACGGATATCTCAATACCAAGTTCATCACTCAGATGGACTGACTGGCCTCAAGCCGACCGACGTCGCGCTGTTCTTTAGCCGACCCGGAAGCTCCATGAATGATCACCATGCTGTTGTAATCGTCGCGTTCAGCACGGGCTATGGCGCCTTGCTCCCGGTCCCGTCGGGGAGGCGTGCAACGCGATCATTGAGATACGACTGGAGCTTGTCCTCGGTTGCGAACTCGGGTGTGGTATCCGGCACGCCAAGAAAGTACACGACGAGCGCGGGCCTATCCTGCTGCGCTGCCGCCGCGGATTCGTAGAAGCGCAACTCGGTGCGAGGAAAGTCGGCGAAGTGGGCTCGAGGCAACCGCAGGTCGGTGACACCGGTACTCCGTATCGCCGGTAGCAACGGCTGCTTGCGCTGCGTAAAGGGATCGCCGCCTGCAACGGCGAGCCATGGGTACGACGCCGGATCGGTGACGATACGCACGACGACGACCGTTGCCGTTTCGCTGGCTCCCCGCACGACGCCCCAGGCAAGTGCCACGCCGGGCGCGGCAAAGGCGTCGGCCATCCCATGTACTTCGCGTGGTGCCTCCGCCGCACTGCTGTGCACCGCGGCACCTGATGCGAATGAGAGCCCTACGAGCAGGAGCAAGGCAGGCAAGCCGGAGCGACCGACCGAAGCGCGTTTTTTTCGTCCCCGCAAAGTGTCTGCCTTTGAGCTGGCTAAAGGCTTCGTAGGGGCTTCCGAGGAACGACGCGCAATCCCCGCATCCACGAGAAGGATGGCGACATCGGCAGATGGTTCACTCACTCCCGCGACCCTCCACACCGGTATTCGTAAGGACAGTTACGGCGTCCGCGGCAAAGCGAAGTGAGACAGTTGCACCCTCGGGAATAAGGTCGCCGGGCCCGGCGTTGTAGCGGACGATCTGCAGCATTTCACCCTCGCAGCGTACTAAATACTCGATTTTTTCACCGAGAAACGTGCGCGATACAATGGTTGCGTGCAATGTGCCTGTGTCGCCGCGGATGACTTCGATGGCTTCGGGGCGGACGATAAGCTGCACCGGATCGCCCGGCGCAAGACCGTTGGGCGGCGACCGGGCGCTGATCAGCGTCCCGAGCGCCGCGATATTCACTGTCTCCCCGACGATCGCCGCCACCCGTCCCGCGACGAGATTCATGCGGCCGACGAATTGCGCCACGAACTGGGACGCCGGGCGATGGTAGAGGTCCTCGGCAGTTCCTTGCTGCACGACGCTGCCCTGGTGCATCACGGCGATCCGGTCGGACACCGCCATCGCTTCTTCCTGATCGTGGGTCACGTATACGGTCGTGATCGCGAGCCGGCGCTGCAGGTCTCGAATTTCCTGTCGCATCTGGACCCGCAGCTTCGCATCGAGATTGGACAGCGGCTCATCGAACAACAGCACGCGTGGCCGGATGACGATCGCGCGCGCGAGCGCGACGCGCTGCTGCTCGCCGCCCGAGAGCTGACCGGAAAACTGCTGCTCGTATCCGGCAAGGCCGACCAGCGTAAGAACGTCGCCGACGCTCTTTCTGATCACGTCGTCGTTCTGTCCGCGCACGCGCAGGCCGTAGGCAACGTTCTCGAACACCGAAAGGTGCGGAAAAAGCGCGTAATTCTGGAATACGAAGCCAATGTTGCGCTGGTTCGCCGGCAGGTCGGTCACGTCCTGCCCGCCAAAGCGAACGCGTCCTGAATCCGGCTTTTCGTATCCGGCAATCATTCGCAGTGTCGTCGTCTTGCCGCAACCCGAGGGGCCCAGCAAGGTCAGAAACTCGCCCGGCCGGACGTCGAGCCTCACGTCGCGGGCGGCATATACTTCACCCTTCACGCGATGCGCATAGCGCTTGGATACGCCGTCGACATGGACGCCGATCGTCTCCACGGTCATCCTCCGAGCAGGCTCGTCATCGGCACCGCGCCGGGCGCACGGAAGAGGCGCAGCACCCGGCCGATGATGGCAATCACCACAAACACGATCGCAACGACGAGGACCGAAAACGCAGCCGCCGGACCCAGCGACAGCTCGGTGATGTTCTCCAGTATCTTCACTGTAATGAGGGTCCAGCTGATCGAGACCAGGAAGATCGTCGCGCTGATCGCCGTCATCGAGCGAATGAACACGACGCCGAGTCCGGCAAAGAACGCGGGCATGATGAGCGGCAAGGTGACGCGGCGAAACGTGGCGCCGCTGCCGGCACCGAGCCCCTGCGAGGCCTCCTCCAGGCTCTTGTCGATCTGCTGCAGCAGAGCCACCGTGGCCCGGATGCCGGTCGGGCCGTAACGGAAGATGTAGCAGGCGATGATGATGAGCGCCGTGCCGGTCAATTCCAACGGTGGATCATTGAACGCGATCAGATAGGCGATGCCGACGATCGTCCCGGGCAACGCGTAGTTGATCATCGAGACGAGTTCCATCGTACGGCGTCCCGCAAACGACTTCTTCGTGACGAGATACCCGAGCAGGATCCCGTAGAGCCCGCCCAGCGGCATCGCCAAGCCGGCGATGATCAACGTGTCGCGGATTGCCTTCAGCCCGTCGGTAAAGATCACTCGGTAGTGTTGCAGCGTGAAGGCGTGATTAGCGCCCAGTGCCACGACGAGCGAGGCGTAAAGCAGCAGTGCGTAGAAATAGACGACGACGAGCGCGACCACCGCGCAGGCAGCCAGCAGCACCGTGCGCATGCCGGGGGCGATGCTGTCGAACGGCGTTTGGCCCGCGCCCTTGCCGGTGATCGTTACGTAATAGCGGCGGCTCACCCAGTAGCGCTGCAACAGGAAGACGGCGAGCGCCGGCAGAAGCAGCGCAAACGACAATGCGGCGCCGCCACGCAGATCGAAGAGACCGGTGATCTGCAAGTATGCTTGGGTCGGCAGCACAGGGAAATTGTTGCCGGCGAGGATCAACGGAGTCGCAAAGTCGGCGAGCGACGCCGCGAACAGCAGCAGGAACGCGTTGGCGAGCCCCGGAATGGTGAGCGGCAGCGTCACCGTGCGAAAGACGCGCCAGCGGGAAGCCCCGAGCGAGAAAGCCATGCCTTCGACGTTCGAATCAATCGCGGCTAAGAGCGGCCGCAGTGTCAAATAGGCGATTGGAAAGAAGGTCAGCACCTCGGAAAAGAGCGTGCTCGTGAGCCCGTAGACGGTGACCCCCTTGAGTCCGAGCAAATCGTAGGTGATGAGCCCGCGCGGTCCAAACGAAAAGATCATCGCGATCGCGGTCGTGAACGGCGGCGACACGAGCGGCAGTAGCACCGCGGCGTCGATGGCGGTGAGGAGACCGCGCGGCAGCCGGCCGCGCGCTGCGGTGAACGCGAACAGAAAGCCCAGCACGGTCCCGGCACTCCCGACCAGCAGGGCGAGCAGCAGGCTGTTGCGGAACGCGCGGAGCTGGTGTCGGTCGAACAGCACCGCCGCGAGGCCGGCGGTGGTGAACCCCCCGTGATCGGTCAACACCCGGACGAACAACATCGCCAGCGGGTAGACCACGAACAGCGCCAACAGCGCCCAGAGCACGAACACGGCCGCTGCGACGGCCGGGTCGTTGCGCATGCCCATCGTCGCGGCCGCCCAACGACCGGTCGCACTCATTACGCCGCCAACGACCAGGCGACTAGGGATTCAACACTTCCGCGATCCAACGGTCGACAACGCGCTTGCGGTTGGCACCGGCGTAATCGGCATCAATCGGAAAGATCTTCGCACCCTTCAATACCGCGGCGAGGCTCGGCTCGAGCGCGACATCCGGGTGCGCGGGCACGAAGTTGATCTTGTACTTCGCGAAGAGCCCCTGCATCGCCGGCGAAGTGGCCCAGTCGATCAGCTTCCTGCCGAGCGCGGGATTCTTGGCGCCCTTGAGCAGCGCGATCCCTTCGGCCGCCGTGCCAATGCCTTCCTGCGGAAAACTGATCGTCACCTCGTAGCCTTTCGCTTTGGTATCAAGCGCGTCGACGATGAAGAAAATGCCAGCGCCGGCCTGACCCAGGCCGACTGGCAGCGTCCCCCCACCGCCACTTTTGGTATACAGCTGCACGTTGGGCCGCAACTTCTTCATATAGTCGAACGCCTTGTTCTCATCGCGGCCGTTGATTTCGAGCACGGAGAAAATGCGCGTGACGGCGGTTCCGGAAGTCCGCGCATCGGCCATCTGCAGCATGTTTTTGTAGGCAGGCGCGAGCAGGTCGTTCCACGATGCCGGCGCCTTGAGGCCGTTCTCCTTTATGAACTTGTCGTTGGACATGAACACCAGCGGATCGTCGGCGATGGCGATCCATTGTCCGTCGGCGTGCCGAAAACGCGGCGGAAGCGACGCGAAGGAGGGCGGCTTGTACGGCTCGAACAACCCCTCGTTGATTCCGGCAGCGAACGTTTCCACTGGCCCGCCGAAGAGCACGTCCACCCGCGGATTGTTCTTTTCGGCAATGACGCGGGCGAGCGCCTCGCCCGACGAGAAGCGGACGAAGTTAACTTTGATGCCGGTGGCCTTCTCGAATTCCTCGAACATGGGCCGCGCCCAGTTCTCGGGCCAGATCGAATAGACATTCAGCGTATCGGCCGCGGCGGCGGGCGAGGGAACAAGCTGCGCGAACAGTGCGAACCCCAATAACGGAACGGCCGCGATGGCGCGCGCGGCCCGGTGCAGCAAACATCGGGTGATGATCATCGGAAATCCTCCGTTGCGCGTTCGCGCTGCGCGTCTGTTCACGCAGTCTGGTGGAACGCATTTGGCTCACGGTACCCGACTCGTGCGGGCTGGGTCAAATCGGGGGTTTGGCCCTGGACGAAGGTGCGAGAAGCACGGAATTACCGCGAGCCCGCAATGAACAGAGTGGTAATTCGCCGCGCCACAGCGCGCAAGAGGATCCCTAATCCGCCGCCCTTGACAACTTACAGTCCTCAAGAAACCGGCATACTCACAAGCTAGAGGCCCGCGATCCTGGCCGTGCGACGAACGACGTCGAAAAGGCCATCATCGGCGATTACGTGTCCGGTGAGCTTCTTCTTGCTGTTGGCGATGACAGCCTGCCCGGCCGGGGACTTATCGAGGTCCACCAGTGCCGCCTGGATCTTCTTGACTAGCGCCTCATCCATCCCCAAGCGCACCGCGACGGCGTCGTGCGGGATGGGTTCGGTGCTTGACAACGTGGCCAGCTCGCCGATCGGCAAACCCTTTGCCTTGGCCACGCCGAGGGCGCCGTCGTAGATGGCGCCGGCATCCACACGCCGTTCAAGGACGGCAGCGATGACCTTGTCGTGGCCACCCGCGAAGATGGTCTCCTTGAAGTAGCGCTCAGGGTTCACGCCCGCCTCCACGAGCATGGCGCGCGGATAGACGTAGCCCGAGGCCGACTTAGCGTCGACGAAAGCGAAGCGCTTGCCCTCGAGGTCGGGAACGCTCCGGAGCCCGCTGTCGTTGCGGACAATGATCAGCCCACGGTAGGTCGCCGAACCGTCCAGGATGGATTGGGCGATGATGCGTATCTTCCCGCCGCGGGTGGCGTCCACGTAGGCGAAGGGCGAGTAGCTGCCGATGTCCACGGCGCCTGACTCCATTTGGGTGCGGAGATCGCCGTAGTTCTTGGCGATGTAAAGCTTAACGTTCCGACCGATCGCTTGAGAGAGATAGGTCATCAGGGGTTCGAACTCAGACCGCATCTCGGCTTCGCTCAGTACGGGCGTAAAGCCAAAGGTGAGGTCGCGCTCCTGCGCGGGGGCAACGGCCGTGCACGCGCCAAGCAGCAGGAGGGCAGTGGTCAAGATTACGGCAATGCGGCGATAGGAGCGCATGAAGGTTTGGTCAACGCAATGGCTGGAGAAACAATGTACTACGCTGAAGCGTAGGGGACAATGCGTTCAGTGGGATGGTAGTGGTTCATTCAGAAGTGAAGGCTGTTACAAATGAGCCGCTTATTGAATTACAAAGACACGGCGATTCCCGATATTTGATCCATGATCGCGACAGCATCTTCGCCAGGAGCTAACCTCGACGCGTGTTGATTCTTAGTGCCCTGTCAAAAACGGTCCCGGCGCCCGGCCTCGACGATCGCGAACTTTTTACCGGTCTCGATCTGAGGCTTGCCCCCGGGGATTATGTGGCCGTGATGGGTGAATCGGGGGTCGGCAAATCGACCTTGCTCAATCTCATTGCGGGTCTGGAGGCGCCTGATGGCGGCTCCATCGTGCTCGACGGGCAGGAACTCGTGGGTCTTGACGATGATGCGCTGACCATCCTACGGCGTGCGCACATGGGGTTCGTTTTCCAGGCCTTCCACGTGCTTCCCTATCTCACGGTGGCGCAAAATGTTGCATTGCCGCTCTCGCTCCTCGGCCGGCGCGACGATGAAGGGAACGCGGAGGTGACGGCGGTGCTCGCGGCGGTCGGTCTCGCCGATCGGGGCGAGAGCATGCCGCGCGAGCTTTCGGGCGGCGAGTTGCAGCGCGTGGCGATTGCCCGCGCCCTGGTGCATCGGCCGCGGCTGGTGCTGGCCGACGAGCCCACGGGCAATCTCGATCCGGACACCGCCGCCCAAGTCGTGGAACTCTTGCGCAAACGCATCAAGGCAAGCAATGCGGCAGGCATTCTGGTCACCCATTCACGGGCAGCGGCCGCCACCGCGGATCGCATCCTGCTCCTCGATCGTCACGGGCTTCGCGCCGTGTGATGACCGGAGGCGACGCCTTGCCTTCGGGGGCCATCGTTCGCGCGGTGCTGGCGGGGTCGCTTGCCCATGACCGGCTGCGCACGGTCCTCGCGGTCATGGCGATTGCGCTCGGGGTTGCCCTCGGCTTTGCGGTGCAGACGATCAATGGCGCGGCGGTGAACGAGCTCTCACTTGGCGTGCAGGCGCTGTCGGGCGACGCCGACCTCGAGGTGCGCGGTCCGCGCGGTGGCTTCGACGAAGCGCTGTACGCCGTGCTGGCGCAAAGGCCGGAAGTCGCGGTCGCGAGCCCGGTCGTGGAAATCGACGCCAAGCTCGCGGACCGGCCTTCGAGCCTGCGCATCCTCGGTGTCGATCCTTTCCGGGCCGCATTGATTCAACCTGCGCTCATCTCGACCACGGCGAGTCCGCTCGAAATGCTGCAGCCGGACGCGATCTTCCTGAGTACGGCAGCGGCGCAATTGCTGGGCCGACGCCCCGGCGATACGATCGTCTTCCAAGCGGGATTACGCACGGTATCGCTGCGTGTCGCGGGCACGCTCAATCCAGGCTTGTCGCCGACCGTTGCGGTGATCGATATCGCCGGCGCGCAAACGCAATTCGATTCCGTGGGGCGCCTGACCCGGATCGATCTTCGCCTGCGGCCCGGTGTCGATAGTGCGGGGTTCGTGAGGGCGATGAAGCCGGCGCTGCCCGCCGGGGTGGTCATGGCGCGACCCGAAGCGACCGTGGTCGCTGGGACGAGCCTTTCGCGCGCTTATCGCGTCAATCTCAATGTGCTGGCGCTGGTGGCGTTGTTCACCGGCGGGTTGCTGGTGTTCTCCACCCAGGCACTCTCGGTGGTGCGCCGACGTTCGCAGTTCGCGTTGTTGCGGGTGCTGGGTCTCCTGCGCCGTGAATTAATCGGGCTCATCATGCTCGAAGGCGCGGTGCTGGGGCTCGTTGGCAGCGCCCTGGGCCTCCTGGCGGGGTACGGTCTGGCCTATTTTGCGCTGCGCGTGTTCGGTGCCGATCTCGGCTCCGGCTATTTCCGCGGCGTCACGCCGACCCTGACGCTCGATCCGGTGGCGTTGGGCACCTTCTTTGCCCTCGGGGTGGCGACGGCGGTTAGT
>JANXZT010000267.1 GCA_025355395.1 Betaproteobacteria bacterium | reverse complement strand
CGATCTGTCAAATCGCGCTCGGCGCGCTGGTCAGCGCCAAGTTCGCGGCGCTGGCCTGCCCCGCTTTCCCGCTTTGCGGTGCCGACATACCGGACGGCGCGTTCCTCTCCAACCTCAACCCCTTTGCTGAGCTCGCCGTCGGGTCCGACGGCGAGCTCGCGCGCCCGCCCACCCTGGCGGCACTGCATTGGGCGCATCGCCTGGGCGCCCACGTCGTGTTCGCGTTCGCCGCGCTCCTCGCGCTTGCGTTCATCCGCATTGGGCGCGGCGCGCGCCGTCTCGGCATTGTCGTTGCCTCGCTGATCGTCCTCCAACTCGCGCTGGGCGCGGGCGCAGTGCTGGCGGAGCTACCCCTGGCCGCCGTGCTTGCGCACAATCTCGTCGCGGCGCTGCTGCTCGCGGCGCTGTTAACGGCGAACTGGCACATCCACGCCGCCGAGCGCGCGGCTTGACTACGCGCTACGCGCGGCGCACCGCAAACGATTCGAACTTCGGCGCGACTTTCGCGCACCAGGACTCGGTCAGGAACGGTGCCGGCAAATCGCGGAGCAGCGCGGCATTCGCGCAGCCGTCGGCACGAAATTCCTGGAGGACGTAGTTGCGCGCCCCCAGCAGGGCGAGATGCTCGGCCAGACGCTCGAGCGCGCGCGCGTCGTGCTGATGCGGATGTACGGTCGTGCGGAATTCACAGGCGACGCCACTGCCAAGCACCAGCTTCGCGCTGGCCAGCGCCCGATCACCGCTGCCTCGAACTGTGGTAATCCGCGAGTACTCGGCAAACGGCGCCTTGATATCGAAACCGACCCAGTCGACGAGCGCCAGGACCTCCGCCAGCCGTGACGGATAGCCACCTCCGGTGTGCAGCCCCACCCGAAAACCCATGCGCCTGACCGTGCGCATGGCGTCCGCGAGTCCGGCCTGAGCGAGTGGTTCACCACCGGAAAACACGACGGCGTCCAGCAATCCTCGGCGCCGGCGCAAAAACGACAGAACGTCGCTCCATGCGATCTCGCTTGCTCCGTGTGCCGGCAGGAGATGCGGGTTGTGACAATACCCGCAGCGCCACGGGCAACCCTGGCAGAACACGACTGCCGACAGGTAACTCGGGTAGTCGGTCGTCGATAGCGGCGTCAAACCGCCGACGCACAACGGGCGCCCCACGCGGCGCACAGGCTCAGCGCAAACCGGAATCGTCAAGACGTGCCCGCGCCTCGCGGAAGAACCGCCGTTCGTGATGCTCGCCCTTCTTTCCGATGTTAAACGACGCGACCGGGCGGTGGTAGCCCATCACGCGGGTCCACACTTCGCAAGGCTGGCGCTCGTCGTCGGTCAGAGTGAGGATGAGGTGGTTGGTTTCGGTCATCGTGTTCATCGGTTCCTCCTGTCAGGCTGCATGAACAAAGAGACACCGGGACACCGGGAAGCAGCTTCATGCCGTTCTCCGTGTCTCGACGTCGCTTGGTGAGATTTACGCGGGCGCCATCTCGCGGCGTTTCTTCGCAAGCAGGTCGACATCGCACTTGGGACAGAATCTGTGCTCGCCTTCGAGATAGCCGTGTTTCGGGCAAATTGAGAACGTTGGAGTGATGGTGATGTACGGCAGGCCGAAGCGCTCGAGTGCCCGCCGCACCAGCTTCTTGCAGGCGTCGGGACTGGAGATCCGCTCGTTCATGTAGAGGTGCAGCACCGTTCCACCGGTGTACTTCTTCTGCAAGGGCTCCTGCCGCTCCAGCGCCTCGAAGGGGTCGTCGGTAAAGCCGACGGGCAGTTGCGACGAGTTGGTGTAGTAGGGCATCTCCGCGGTGCCGGCCTGCAGGATGCCGGGGTAGCGCTTGCGGTCCTCTTTGGCGAAGCGGTAGGTCGTGCCCTCGGCCGGCGTCGCTTCCAGGTTGTACATGTGCCCGGTCTCTTCCTGGAACCCGACGATACGGGTACGGATGTGATCCAGGAGCCGCAACGCGAGCGCGTTGCCCGCCGCCGTCGTGATGTCGTCGACATCGTGCGTGAAGTTACGGATCATTTCGTTGATGCCATTGACACCGATGGTCGAGAAGTGATTGCGTAGCGTACCGAGATAGCGTTTGGTGTAGGGGAAAAGCCCGCCATCGATGTGACACTGGATCACCTTGCGCTTCACCTCGAGGCTTTGCTTGGCGAGCTCGAGCAGATCGTCGAGGCGGCGGAACAGTGCGGCCTCGTCGTTGCGGTACAGGTATCCAAGGCGGGCGCAGTTCAGCGTCACCACTCCGACCGAACCTGTTTGCTCGGCGGAGCCGAACAGGCCATTGCCGCGCTTCAGGAGCTCGCGCAGGTCGAGCTGCAACCGGCAGCACATCGACCGGATCATGTTCGGCTTCAGCTCCGAGTTGATGAAGTTCTGGAAATACGGCAGGCCGTACTTCGCGGTCATCGCGAACAACGCTTCCGTGTTCGGGTGATCCCAGTCGAACTCCGGCGTGATGTTGTAGGTCGGAATCGGGAACGTGAAGACCCGCCCCTTGGCATCGCCGGTGATCATCACCTCGATGTAGGCGCGGTTGATCATGTCCATCTCGGCCTGCAGATCACCGTACGCAAAGGGCATCTCCTCGCCGGCGATCACTGGAACCTGCTCGCGCAGATCTTCCGGGCAGACCCAGTCGAAGGTGAGATTGGTGAATGGCGTCTGCGTGCCCCAGCGCGAGGGAACGTTGAGGTTGTAGATCAGCTCCTGGATACACTGCCTTACCTGCTCGCAGGTCATCCGATCCCTGCGGATGTACGGCGCCATGTAAGTGTCGAACGAGGAAAACGCCTGGGCGCCGGCCCACTCGTTTTGCAAAGTGCCGAGGAAGTTGACAATCTGGCCGACCGCGCTCGACATGTGCTTCGGTGGACCCGCCTCGACCTTGCCCGGCACGCCGTTGAGCCCCTCGTGCAGCAGTTGCCGCAGCGACCAGCCCGCACAGTAGCCCGCCAGCATGTCGAGGTCGTGGATGTGCACGTCGCCGTCGCGGTGCGCGCGCCCGATCTCCGGCGCATAGACGTGCGACAGCCAGTAATTGGCGACCACCTTGCCGGAAACATTGAGGATCAGCCCGCCCAGCGAATAGCCCTGGTTGGCGTTAGCGTTGACCCGCCAGTCCTGCTGCTCGAGATACTCGTTGATCGACGTCGCGACGTCGACCATCGTTTGCTTGTCGTTGCGAAGCTTGGCGTGCTGCTCGCGATAGACGATGTACGCGCGCGCCGTTTTGAGATAGCCGGCGCGAAGGAGTCCCTGCTCGACCGCATCCTGGATTGCTTCAACGTCCAGTGCCGTGGTCCCGGCGCGCTTCGCCAGCGTGCGCGTGAGACGATGCGCAATGTGCACGGCCTCCGCGGCCGCAAGTTCGCCGGCCGCAGCGCCGGCACGCGTTATCGCCGACTCGATCTTGGTGAGATCGAAGTCCACGATCTTCCCATCCCGCTTGACGACGGCGGCCGGCGCCTTGCGAATGGCGCGGGTTGTGTCATGTACCATCGATGGACCCTCAAAGGCACAACATTTTGTGGAAAGATGGAACGATAGCCCCAAGATGTGGTGATTTCAAGCGCCAGACGTGACGATCAGCCGGTTCCTTCGAATTCCTTGATCTGCGTCAACTCGGGACGCATCGTCGCAGCTCAGCCGGGCAAAACCGCGGTAGCCTCCAGTTCGATTTTTGCTGGGCTATCGAGCAAGTCGGCAACGAAGATCATGCTCATCGCCGGATAGTGGCTGCCCATATGCTTGCGCCAGATCGCACCCAGTTCGCGACGTGCGGCAAGGTAGGCAGGTTTGTCGCAGCAGTAGGCGGTCATTCGGCAGATGTGGCGTGGTTCGCCGCCCGCCTCGGCCAGTACCATGAGCACGTTTTTCAACGCTTGCTCGAACTGAGGTGCGATGTCCTCCGAATGAAAGCGCTGCTGCGCGTCCCACCCCACCTGCCCGGCGATGAATGCGATCCGACCCGCGCCGGCGGCGATGCCGTTGGCGTAGCCGATCGGTTGCGCCCAGCCCTCGGGCAGCAGGACTTGCATCGCGACTGCCTCAATCCGTATCGCGCGGCGGATCAGGGTCGTCCGCCCAGTTGGTGGCGGGCTTCGGCACCTTCTTCATCCACGCTTGAACCAGCGCGACGTGCTCGCGCTCTTCCGCTCGCAGCTCGCGCGCGGCCTTGCGTACCGAATCTACCTTCGCGACGCGCACGAGCCGGGCGAAGAATTGCTCGGCCCGCTGCTCGCTGGCGAGCGCCAGCTGCAGCGCCTGATACGGTTGCATCAGGTAATGCACCTCATCGGCGGGCGTCGTTTCCGGCGCCTCGAAGCCGTCCCAGCTCGGCTTGCCGGGCGGCAGCGCAGGTGCCTCCCGCCAGCCCATCTCCGCCATGATCTGCTGCGCATGCCTGGCCTCGACATCGGCCAGCCGGCGAAACAGATCTGCGACCTCGGGGTTATTGTGCATCTCCATCGCGTCGGCGAATTCGGCGTAGCGTTGCGCGGCTTCCGTTTCCATCAGCAGCGCGAGCGCCATGAACTCGGTCAACGTGCGCGGCGCCTTGATCCCGGGTGTGGCTTCGCGTTTCGTTCCGGCGGTCTGCTTGCGCACCGCGAGCTTGCCAGTCTTGCCCGCGTTCTTCGCCGTTCTTTTGGTGAGGTGCGGCTTCTTGGCGGCCACCGTCATTTTCTTTGCGGCGATCCTCTTGGTTGCGGAAGTCCTCACGGCAGGGTTCATAGCTCGAACTCCGCTTCCAGCTCAGCGGGTGCACATTGCTCCCTGCCGGCACTGGCCGGATACGCCGGGCGGTCGCCCACATAGAGAACACCGATGTTGAAACCGTCATCGGTCATCAGCCGCCGCGCGGCGCGTGCCGGATCATCAGTCGGTGTCACCGGTGCCGGACGCACCTGCTGCTTCCATTGGCGTTGCTCCGGACGGAATGTCACGCACGGACTCAAAATCTCTATGAACGAAAAGCCGGGATGCCGGATCGCCTGCGCAATGATCTCAGCCGTGCCGTTCGGGTCGCCGGAAAACGCGCGAGCGATGAAGTTAGCCCCGGCCGCAAGCGCAATGACCAGCGGATAGAACACCCGCAATCCCGTGCCGCCAGGAGACAGCTTGGAGTCCCAGTCGGGCTCGGTGGTCGGCGACGGCTGTCCCTTGGTCATGCCGTAGACATGGTTGTCCATCACGAGGTACGTAAGGTCGACATTGCGCCGGCATGCGTGCAGGAAGTGGTTGCCGCCGATCGAATAACCGTCACCGTCACCGCTGGCGACGAGGACGGTGAGCTCCGGACGCGCGACCTTGAGCCCGGTCGCCGCCGCGAGGGAGCGACCGTGCACACCGTGGAATCCGTAGCAGTTCGTATAGGCCGGGATGCGCGAGGAACATCCGATGCCGGACACCACGACGACGTCTTCCGGAGGGACGGCGACCTTGGCGAGGGCCTTGGTGACCGAACTCAATACCGAGTAATCCCCGCAACCCGGGCACCAGATCGGTTTGTAGCTGGACTTATAGCTCTGCGCCGTGAGCAGCGCAGAGGTGGCGACGTCGTTCATCTGCGACTCCATTCGAGAATAGTGTCCGTGAGCTCACCAGGGCGCAGGGGAAGCGGGCCGGGGCGATGGAAACTCGCCGGCTTGCCCGGCAGGTCGAACATCGAGCGCAGGTAACGGTAGAACTGCGCGCCATGGTTCTGTTCGACGACGAGGACGCGCGTCACGCCGTCGAGCGCCTCGGCCAGTTGCTCCGGCAGCGCCGGCGCGAGCAGGCGCATCGCGATCACCCGCACGTTCATGCCCCGCGCTGCCACGCGTGCCACCGCTTCGCGCACCGGCGCGGTCGCCGAGCCGAAGGTGATCACGGCTGCTTCACCGTCGCCCTCGATGTCAGCCCACCAGCGGCCATAGTCGTATTGGTTGAGCTTGCGCTCACGTTTGTCGAGCTGCGCGCTATGGTCGCGCGCTTGGCTGCTCGGAATGCCGCCCTCGGTATGCTCGAGCCCGTCGGCGGTATAGACGACACCCGGCGTGCCGGGAATAGCCATCGGCGAGACGCCCGACTCGGTGTTCCGATAGCGCTTGTAGTCCGCTACGTTCGCAGCGGCAGTCAGGCGCCTGCCGACGAAACTCACCTCGACCGGCTTGTCGATGATCGCGCGCGACTGACCCATGAACTGGTCGGACAGCACGATGGCGGGCGCCTGCATCGCCTCCGCGAGTTGCACTGCCCATTGCGTGGTGGCGAGGCAGTCGGCGATCGACGTCGGAGCAAGCACCAGCCGCGGCGCGTCGCCGTGCAAACCGCTAACCGCGAAGGAGAGATCGCTCTGCTCGCTCTTGGCCGGGATGCCGGTGGACGGCCCACCGCGCATCACGTCGACGACAACGATCGGGACCTCGGCGCTGACCGCGAGGCCGATGCCCTCCGTCATCAGCGCGAGGCCAGGACCGGCAGTGGCAGTGAGCGAAGGCACGCCGCCGTAGGAGGCGCCGATGATCATATTGATCGACGCGAGTTCGTCTTCTGCTTGCAGCAGCGTGCCACCGACCTTGGTCAATGCCGGTGCCATCCATTCGAGCAGCTCGGTCGCGGGCGTGATCGGATACGCGGCGACAAAACGGATGCCGCCACGGATCGCGCCGTAGCCTGCCGCCTCGTTACCGCTGATGAGCCAGCGTTTGCCTGCGCCCACCGGACCTGCATCGAGCTTCGGCATACCATCGATGCCTGCCGCGGCGGCAATTCCCGCTCGCAGCGCCGCAAGGTTTGCCTGCAGCGCAACGGCGGCTCGTTTCCAGGAATCGCGCAACGCCGATTCGAGCGCTTCCGCGGGAATTTCCGCCAACGCCCCCGCGAGCCCGAGCGCCACCATGTTGGTCCAGCTGCCCGGGATTGCCTTGGCCATCTTCTTGAGCGGCAGCGGCACATAGCGGGCACCGGTGTTCTTGAATATCTCGGGCGCCTCGCCTTCGTCCGGGTCACCGATCATCACGCTCGACGCATCCAGCGGAATCTCGTCGGCAAACCTGTTCACGTTCTGCCAGTCAATCGCCAGTAACAGGTCGAATCCATCATCGAGCGAGTCCATCGGCCGGCGGGCGAGCCGCAGCAGCGCCGCGGCCTCGCCACCACGAATTTGCGGCCCGCTGGTGCGAACCATGAGGCCGTACAGCCCGGCTTTCGCGGCCGCGTCGAGCAACAACATTCCCGCAGTCATCACGCCGCTACCGCCGCTGCCCGCGATGGCAATGGAGATGCTTGCGCTCGCGCCGCGCGCCGGCGTACTGGCTTCTGTCCGCGTTTCGGTTCTTGCCAGGGTCTGCACGTTTCGCTCCTCCGCATCGGATGTGGGAAGTAGACCGGCTGCGCATCCAAGTTGGTTTGATGCAGATCAAGGCGACTGCAACCAGCCTGCTACATCATAGTGTCCATAAATTAGTATTCCGGTACCGTAATGCCGCAATAACCGGTCACGGACGGTCCGGTCGACCCCG
Source organism: Betaproteobacteria bacterium (assembly GCA_025355395.1). Taxonomy (GTDB): domain Bacteria; phylum Pseudomonadota; class Gammaproteobacteria; order Burkholderiales; family Casimicrobiaceae; genus CAIWHR01. Next base: position 16,847 of record JANXZT010000267.1, on the reverse strand, counting down.
CAGGAAGGCCCGTGACACGCGGGTCGGCCGTATGCAGCACCCCTATGCAGCACCTAACACAGGAGGACGAAAGACCGATGAGCATCCAAGCCCACCGCTGGCTAATGACCGCGGTGAACACGCCGCTCGAGCGTGCTGCATTTCACGCCGAGCCAGGCCCGGGAGAAGTCGTCGTCGCCATCGCCGGCTGCGGCGTCTGCCATACCGATCTCGGATACTTCTATGACGGGGTGCGGACCAAGCAACCGCTACCGCTGGCGCTCGGCCACGAGATCAGCGGCAAGGTGGTGGCGACGGGTGCGGGTGCCGAGCGCTGGATGGGCAAGGCGGTCATCGTACCGGCCGTCCTGCCGTGCGGCGAGTGCGATCTTTGCAGTCGCGGGCTCGGCACGATCTGCCCCCACCAGAAGATGCCGGGCAACGACATCCAGGGCGGCTTCGCGACGCATATCGTCGTCCCCGGTCGCGGGTTGTGCGAGGTCGACGAGTCACGTCTTGCACGTGCCGGTCTCACGCTCGCCGACGTGTCGATTGTCGCCGACGCGCTCACCACACCCTACCAGGCGGTGCGACGCGCCGGCGTGAAGGCCGGCAGTCTCGCAGTCGTCGTTGGCGCGGGCGGTGTGGGCGGCTATTGCGTGCAAATCGCAAATGCATTTGGCGCGAAGGTGGTCGCTATCGACGTCGACGACGACAAACTCGAAGCGATCTCTCACCATGGCGCAGCACTGACGCTCAACAGCCATGCGCTGGATGGCAGAGCGATCAAGGTTGCAATTACCGCATTTGCCAAACAGAGCGGCCTTGCCGCAACCGAGTGGTTCATTTTCGAATGCTCCGGCACCGCGGCCGGCCAGCTCACGGCGTACGGTTTGCTGGTGCATGGCGCGACGCTCTCGGTGGTCGGCTTCACGATGGACAAGATCGAGATCCGCCTCTCCAACCTGATGGCATACGATGCGCGCGCGATCGGCAACTGGGGCTGCCCGCCCGAGTCCTACCCCGCGGCGCTCGACCTCGTGCTCGACGGCAAGGTCGCGATCAAGCCCTTCGTCGAAGCGCTTCCGCTCGACGACATCAACCGCGTATTCACCGCCGTTCACCACCGCGAGATCAAGAAACGCGCGGTGCTCGTACCGGCCTGACCGAGGATTTTCCGATGAATGCCCCCGAGATGCACATTCCCTTGCGCGAATTCAAGAACCACGACCTCGTCGACGACATCGCGAAGCCGGGCATACGTTACGAGAAGCGGCCGGCGAAGACGCCCGACGGCGGGACCGTGCCGGGCCTGTACAACGCGTGGATCACGCTGGACAACCCGATGCAGTTCAACTCGTACACGACCGACATGGTCAAGGGCGTGATCCTCGCGTTCCGTACCGCGTCGAACGCGCGCGACGTCAACTGCGTCGTATTCACCGGCGCGGGCGACCGCGCGTTCTGCACCGGCGGCAACACCAAGGAATATGCTGAGTATTACGCCGGCCATCCGCAGGAGTACCGCCAGTACATGCGGCTGTTCAACGACATGGTCTCGGCGATCCTCGCCTGCGACAAGCCGGTGATCTGCCGCGTCAACGGCATGCGCATCGGCGGCGGCCAGGAGATCGGCATGGCCTGCGATTTCTCGGTCGCGCAGGATCTTGCGCGCTTCGGCCAGGCGGGCCCCAAGCACGGCTCCGCACCCATCGGCGGCGCCACAGACTTCCTGCCCCCGATGATCGGCAACGAGCGAGCGATGGTCGCCGGCGTGCTGTGCGAGCCCTTTTCCGCGCACAAGGCCTATCACTGGGGGATCCTCGCTGACATCGTCCCGGCGCTCAAGATCGACGGCAATTTCGTCGCCAATCCGCTGGTCGAGACGCAGCGTCTTGTCGACCACTACGGCCGCAGCGTATTCGGCGATTTCAGGACTGGCGAGGGCGCCAAGGAAGGAAAGGCGCTGCTCGCGCGTGGCACCATCGACCTCACGCTTCTCGACGCAAAAGTGGAAGAGCTATGCGCGAAGCTGTTGCTGACCTTCCCGGACTGCACGACCAAGACGCTGGAGGAGCTCCGCAAACCCAAGCTCGACGCCTGGAATCGCAACAAGGAAAACTCTCGCGCGTGGCTCGCGCTCAACATGATGACCGAGGCGCGCGCCGGATTCACCGCGTTCAACGAAGGCACCAAGGACGACCGCGAAGCCGACTTCGTCTTGCTGCGCCAGAAGCTCGCCGCCGGGGAGAGCTGGATAGGCCCGCTTCACGACTCGATCCAGCCGAAGAACAAGCACAAGGGCTGAAGACGTGCCGGACCAATCTCCACTGAAGGTCTGGATCGACCGCGATGGCGCGCTGCTGCGCCTTCGTCTCGCGCGGCCCAAGGCGAATCTCGTCGACGCCGCCATGATTGCGGCGTTGCATGGCGCGCTGGACACGCACCGAGGGCGCACGGGTCTGCGCGGCGTCCTCCTCGACGCCGAGGGCCCGCACTTCAGCTTCGGCGCGAGCGTCGAGGAACATCTGCCCGGTCGCTGCGCGGTGATGCTCACGTCGTTGCACGCGCTCGTGCTCGCGATGCTCGAGTTCCCGGCGCCGGTCCTGGTTGTTGTGCGCGGCCAGTGTCTCGGCGGCGGCCTCGAACTGGCGCTCGCAGGCAGCATGATTTGCGTGGCCCCCGACGCGCAGCTTGGCCAGCCCGAAATGAAGCTTGGCGTGTTCGCGCCGGCCGCATCATGCCTGCTGCCGTATCGTGTCAGCCAGGGAACGGCCGAGGACCTGCTGTTCTCGGGCCGGTCGGTGGGCAGCGAAGAAGCGAAGGCGATCGGCCTCGTCGAAGCCATCGCCGTCGATCCGGAAGCGGCCGCGCTCGCTTATTTCGACGCACATCTTGCACCCAAGAGCGCCGCTGCGCTTGCCTGCGCCGTCACTGCGGCGCGCGGTCCACTCGTGTCCGATGTTCGGCGCCGTCTTGCCGAGGTCGAGCGGCTCTACCTCGACACGCTCATGAAAACCCGCGACGCTAACGAGGGGCTTGCCGCATTCCTCGCCAAACGCCAACCGCAATGGGAGCACCGCTGATGGCCAACATCCCGCCCGTCCTGCCGGTAATCGAGCGTTGCCAAACCCTCTTCGACGACCTCGACCTCAATGTCGTCAAGCAGTGGAAAGCAGCAGCACCCGGGCGCAAAGCGATCGGCTACATGCCGATCTACGTCCCGCGCGAACTCATCCACGCGGCCGGCATGCTGTCCGTGGGGATCCTGGGCGGCGGCGACCAGCTCGAAGTGATTCAGGGCGACGCGTACTACCAGAGCTACATCTGCCGGATTCCGCGCTCGACGATCGAGCTCGCGCTTACCGGCCGCCTCGACTGCCTCGACGGCATGCTGTTCCCGTCGATCTGCGACGTGATCCGCAACCTGTCGGGCATGTGGCAAATCCTGTTCAAGGACAAGTACGTGCGCTATTTCGACCTTCCGCAGAACTACGTGGACGCGATCGGGGGCACGTTCTATATTCAGGAGCTCGAGGTCCTGCGCGACGACCTTGGGAAGCTGCGCGGCGTGCCGATAACCGACGACGAGCTCAACGCGTCGATTCGCGTCTACAACGAGAACCGCCGCGCGGTGCAGGATCTCTACGCTTACCGGGCCGACAAGCCATGGCAGGCGCCAACGTCGGAGGTGTACCTCGTGCTGCGCGCCGGCATGGTGCTGCCGCCGGAGGAGCACACGCAACTCGTCCGCGACTACATCGCGGCGACCGACGCGTTGCCGCGGCCGAAGCGCGACAACGCGCGCGTCGTGTTGAACGGCTCGTTCTGCGAGCAGCCGCCGCTCGGACTGATCAAGTCGATCGAAATGGCCGGCTGCTACATCGTCGACGACGATTTCATGCTGGTCACGCGCTGGCTCTTGGACGACGTGCCCGCCACCGGCAATCCGCTCGAGGAGCTTTCGAAGGCCTTTCTCCACCGCTCGGCAACGACCGCGGCGAAGTACGAGACCAAGCGGGAGGACAAGGGCGTGTACCTCCTGAAGCAGATCAAGACCAACGGCGCCGAAGGCGTGATTTTCGCCGCGCCTTCATTCTGCGATCCGGCGCTGCTCGAGCGGCCGATGCTGCAGGACGTGCTCTCCAAGCACAAGGTGCCGCACACTGCTTTCAAGTACGCCGAGAACACCGGCCAGATGGCGCCGATCCGGGAGCAGGCCGGCACCTTCGCCGATTCGATCAAACTCTGGAGTGCCGCTTGAGCAGCAAGCCGAAAACCCGACCCATTCATTTCAAGAAGACCACGCCATGAACGCGACCGCCACGATGCCGCAAACCGCGAAGAAGCCCCGCGTCCAGAAGGAAGATGCGATGTGGCTGCAGAAGGAGATGATCAACGGCAACTACCATCAGCTCGCCACGGCGCGGGAGCACGGCCGCAAGGTCGCGGCGACGTTCGTGCCGGGCAACTTGAACGAGCTCCTGATGTGCTTCGATTTCGCGCGCAGCCTGCCGGAAACCAACGCGCTGCAAAACGGTATGCGCAAGAAGTCCGGCAAGTTCATCCTGGACGCCGAGCGCGACGGCCAGTCCGAGGACGTCTGCAACTACGTGAAGGCCGACCTCGGCATGATGCTCGGCGGCGAGATCGGCCCCACCGGGGAGGTGCTGCCCAAGCCCGACATCCTGCTGCTCTCCTACACCGGCTGCTTCACCTTCATGAAATGGTTCGAGCTGATCCGTCACAAGTACGGCTGCGAGACTGTGATGTTGCACGTGCCGTACCAGAGCGAGGGCAAGATTGCGCCCAACATGCGCGACTACGTGGTGAAGCAATTGAAGGAGACGGTAATCCCGACGTTGGAGCGCATCTCGGGCATCAAGTTCGACATCGACCGGCTGCGTCAGTACATGAAGGAATCGCAGAAAGCCGAGGACGACCTGGTCACGGTGCTGCAATCGGCGAAGAACAGGCCCTCGCCGATCGACGGATACTTCGGCGCCGTCTATTACATCGGCCCGATCTTCACCGCGTTCCGCGGCACGCCGGAGGCGACCCAGTTCTACAGCATGCTGCGGCAGGAAATCGAGCAGCGCGTGCGCGACCGCAAGGGCCCGATCACCCCCGACGGCGAGATGGGCGAGGAGAAGTACCGTCTGGTCGTCGAAGGCCCGCCGAACTGGACCAGCTTTCGCGAATTCTGGAAGATGTTCTACGACGAGGGCGCCGTCGTGGTCACCTCGACCTACGCCAAAGTCGGCGGCGTCTACGACTTCGGCTTCAGGCACGATCCCAACCGTCCGCTCGAATCGCTCGCCGAATATTGCCTCGGCTGCTACACCAACCTCAACCTGCCGTCGCGTATCGACATGATCTGCAAGTACATCGACGAGTACCAGGCAGACGGGCTCTTGATCAACTCGATCAAGAGTTGCAACAGCTTCTCCGCCGGACAACTCCTCATCCTGCGCGAGGTGGAGAAGCGCACCGGCAAGCCGGCGGCGTTCATCGAGACCGACCTGGTCGACCCCCGCTATTTCTCGGCGGCAAACGTGAAGAATCGTCTGGAGAGCTACCTGCAGATGGTCAAACAGAAGCGCGCGGCAGCGGCCGCTGCGCACTGAGGGAATGTCATGCGCTGCTTCATCGGCATCGATCTGGGCTCCACCACCACCAAGGCGGTGGTCATCGACGAGAACCAGAACATCCTCGGACGCGGCATCACCAACTCGCGCTCGAACTACGACACCGCGGCGGCGATCGCCAAGCAGGAGGCGCTGGTCAACGGCCGCTTCTACCTTTTCCGGCAGGCGCTCGGCAGCACCGGTGCGCTGAACGGGGCGCTTGACGGATTCCTCGGCCAACTGGAGCGCAGCTTCCGCCTCGAGCAGTATCTGGAGCAACTGGCCGACCTCGAGGCGACCTGCCAGCGCAACGTCGGGACCGCCAAGTTCGGCGACAGTGCAGCGGCCGTCAGCGCGGCGCTGACCGAGGTCTTCCAGCAGCTCTCCGCCGAGGTGGCGGGGCTGTTCGCGCCCGGAGCCAAGCCCAAATCGGACTTTTTCCGCGACATCGCCGGCGCCCAGTACCTCGCCATCGGCGAGGCCGTCGCCAAAGAGTCCGGCATCCGCTACGACTTTCTGCTCAACGTGTTCGACCGCTCGATCATCGAGGTCGAGAACCGCGTCTACGGCGACTCGATCAAGCGGCACCTGCTCGCCGCGCTCGAGCGCACGTTCCTGGCGCTGCCCGATACCGCCAGCCGTCGGGTCAAGATCGAGGCGCCCATCAAAGGCATCCTCGACCTGCCGATGGAGGAGACCTACGTCGTCGGCACCGGCTACGGACGCGCGCGGCTGCCGTTTTCCAAGGAGCATGTCCGCTCGGAAATCCTCTGCCACGGGCTCGGCGCACACGTCATGCACCCGGGCACGGCAACCGTGCTGGACATCGGCGGCCAGGACACCAAGGCGATACAGGTCGATCCGAACGGCATCGTCGAGAGCTTCCAGATGAACGACCGCTGCGCGGCCGGTTGCGGGCGGTACCTGGGCTACATCGCCGACGAGATGAACATGGGACTGCACGAGCTGGGCCCGATGGCGATGAAGTCCACCAAGACCATCCGCATCAACTCGACGTGCACCGTGTTCGCCGGTGCCGAATTGCGCGATCGGCTCTCCCTCGGCGACAAGCGCGAGGACATCATGGCCGGCCTGCACCGCGCGATCATCCTGCGCGCGATGTCGATCCTCGCCCGCTCCGGCGGCATTCGCAACGAGTTCACCTTCACCGGCGGCGTCGCCAAGAACGAGGCGGCGGTGAAGGCGTTGAAGGATCTCGTCCGCGAGAATTACGGCGAGCTGACGCTCAACATCAATCCCGACTCGATCTACACCGGTGCATTGGGCGGTGCGACGTTCGCGTGGCGCGCGGTGGTCGAGGAAGGGAAAACAGTCGAGGCACGGACGTGATCTACACCATCGGCATCGATATCGGCTCGGGCGCAGTCAAGAGCACGCTGTTCAAGGTGGACGGCGGCAAGCAGGAGTGGCTCGCCAAGCGCTGCGAGCGCATCCGGCGGCGCGACCCGATGCAGCTCGCGCAGGAGGGCTACGACGGCGTGCTCGAGGACGCCGGGCTCAAGCCCGACGCCATCGACTACATCGCCACCACCGGCGAAGGCGAGAACGTCAAGTTCGCCACCGGCCATTTCTACTCGATGACTACGCATGCGCGCGGCGGCGTTTTCCTGCATCCCGGCGCGAACGCCGTGGTGGACATCGGGGCGCTGAACGGCCGGGCGATCTATGTCGACGAGCGCGGCAAGGTGCTTTCGTACAAAATGACCAGCCAGTGCGCGTCGGGGTCGGGCCAGTTTCTGGAGAACATCGCCCGCTATCTCGGCGTCGCGGTCGAGGAGATCGGCTCGCTGTCGCAGAGCTCGCAGAACCCCGAGAAATGCAGCTCGATCTGCGCCGTGCTTGCCGAAACCGACGTCATCAACATGGTGTCGCGCGGCATCGCGACCTCCGACATCCTGAAGGGCATCCATCTGTCGATGGCGTCGCGAATCGTGAAGCTGCTCAAGGTCACCGGCATCAAGGAGGGCACCGCGCTCATCACCGGCGGCCTCGCGCTTGACAGCGGGCTCATCGCCGCGATCCAGGAGGAAATGGTCAACGAGAAGGTAAGGGTGACCGCGGTCAGCCACCCGGACTCGATCTACGCCGGCGCAATCGGCGCGGCGCTGTGGGGGGCGTTCCGGCACGCCAAGCTGCGCGAGCTCTCCGAACGCGCGGCGGCATGAACGACTTACAGGAGACGCTACCATGGCACTGCTCATCAACGACAACTGCACCGCCTGCGATGCCTGCAAGCCGGTGTGCCCCAACGAGGCGATAAGCGTCGGCGATGCGATCTACGTCATCGACCCACTGCGCTGTACCGAATGTGTCGGCGCCGAGGACGAGCCGCAATGCAAGCTCGTGTGCCCGGCCGATTGCATCGTCCTGAACCCGGACTTTCAGGAAAGTCCCGAAGAGCTGATGGCGAAGTACACCGCGATGCATGAATAGTATCCCGAGCGTCGCTGCGCTCGAGAGGCAACATGCGCGGCAGGTCCGCTGCGGACGGAGGCGCTGCCTGATCGCCATGCCTCAGGCGACATAGAACAGAATGGCGGTGTAGTGCGCGGCGCTGCCGCCAAGCACGAACAGATGCCAGACGCCGTGCGCGTGGGTGACACGCTCGTCCACCGCGTAGAACGCGATGCCGGCTGTGTACAACATGCCGCCTGCGGCAAGCCAGGCAAAGCCGCCGAATCCCAGCGCGTCGATGAGCGGCTTCACGGCAGCGACCGCCATCCAGCCCATCAGCACATAGAGGGTCAGCGACAGCAGCCGCTTGTCGCTCTTGACGAAAAACTCTTGCACGATGCCGATCACCGCCATTGCCCACGCGACGGCGAACAGCGACCATCCCCATGCGCCGTGCAATGTGACCAGCGCGAAGGGCGTGTAGGTCCCTGCGATCATGAGATAGATCGCGCTGTGGTCGAGCTTGCGGAACACGGCCTTTACCCTGCCGCGCAGGCTGTGGTAGAGCGCGGAGAACGTGTAAAGCAGCACCAGCGTTGTGCCGTAGATGCTGAAGCTCACGATCTTCCAGGGGTCGTTCAGCCGCCCGGCGACGATTACCAGTGCGACGGTCCCCGCGACGGCGAGCGCAGCGCCCGCAAGGTGCGTGAGGCTGTTGAAGCGCTCGCCGTGGTACATCAGCCGCGCGGGCCCGCATTCGGCCCCGGCACGTTTGGGGAATCCGAGCCCGTCGTCTTGGCCGGTTGCCGTACAGTTCCGCTGCGTCTTGCCCTCGCCACGGCAGTCGCGGTGCTGACGACGAACCCCGCCAGCGCCAATGCGTTCAGCATTGCGCCAGCTCGCGTCCAGTCGTACTGCCCCGCCGCGTCGCCAGCGAGCCGCACCGCGAGCGACACGTGCAGCAGCACGAGCGGCACGTAGAATGTTCGATGGTACGGCACCGCCACTCGCAGCACGGCAGGGAAGATGATCGGCGCATGGCCGAACACCATCGAGAATACGAAGCCCAGCGCGAGCGCGTGCACCGCCGCGTCGTACGAAGGTGAACCGGGAGAGAGTCCCCCTGCGGCGAGGATGACGCCGCCGCCGATGGCGAGCCAGACGTATCCCGACAGCAGGCATACCGCGATGAAGCGCGTGAGGCCCTGGCTCCGGACCGTGCGGCGCGCGATATCATGCTTCAGGAGCCACGCCGAGAGCGCCAACAGCCCGACGGCGAAGACCTGCGGCCCCCAATGCAGCCGCGCGCCGAGCAAGCCCGCACCGAGCACGACGAGGATCATCGCAAACATCCATTTCGCCATCGGCGACGGTGGCAGGAAGCGCGACAGTTCCAGCCGCTCGGCGGCGATGGTCAGGATGAGAAACGCAAGCCACCACGTCACGATCTCGTGGACAGGCAAGCCCACAGCCCATAGCAGGTTTCCGACCGACCAGCACGCCGCGCCCAGCACGAGCGTGAATGTGAATACCGCCCTTTGGCGGCGGAAGACGTCGATGGATGCCGCGAGCAGCATGATGCTGCCAGCGAGGAGAAACCAGGCGGCGATCGGCGTTGCACCCGCAACCGCGGCAATGCCGCCCAGGCCAGCAAGGAGCGGACCGAGATATGCCCAATAACGGCCGATCGCGACCGCACGCTCAAGCGCGATCACGACACCGAGGAAGCCGCCGACCATCAGCGGCCCGTGCAACGAAGATGCCGACGCGGCCAGGGCAGGAACGCTCCAGCCGAGCCGCGCCAGGCCCCCGCCCACGCCGATGAAAAGACCGATGAAGCCCAACGCCAGCAGCGGTGCGCGCTGCAGCGGGTGCAGGTCGTCGCTCAAGAGCGTCAAGAAACCTTGGTCGTTGATGTCATCGTTTGACTCCAGGGTGGACAAAAAGTTGGAGGGCGCGGATCAGAAGGTCCAGCCGAAGTGCTCTTTGGCGATGCCGGTCATCTTGTCGGGCGTCCATGGCGGATCCCAGACCAGCCTGACATCGACGTGGGTGTCCGGGGGTACGATTGTCACGATGACATCGCGCGCCTGGTCGGTGATCATTTCGGCCATCGGGCACGCCGCGGTGGTCATCGTCAGGTCGACATGCACGGCGTCCGCGGTGACGTCGATGCCGTACACGAGGCCGAGGTCCACGATGTTCATCCCCGCCTCGGGGTCGTCCACCTGCCTCAGCGCTTCGCGCACCGCTTCGTCATCGGGCATGGATGTCATCGTCATCCGGTCCGCTTCATGACTAAATTATTGATCTGCTCGGGATTTCCTAACCGAGCCGCCGCACAAACGGCAGCCGCTGCGACGGGTTGAATCCGACGGCATAGAGAAAGCCGAGGAGTCCAAAGTTGCGCGGCGCGACCACGGTCTCGATGCGCTCGATGCGCAATGCGCCGAGATTGGCGAACAGTTGCGACAGCAGCGCGCGGCCGATGCCGCGGTGCGAGTATTCAGGATCCACGCCGATGGTGTCGATTACAGCGACGGGTTCGACGCGCCCGAAATCGCCTGAATCCGAACGGGCCATCAGGAAGCCCGCGACGACACCGTCGCGCCGCGCGGTTAGAGATACGCGAAGGGCCGAGTCGTGCATCGCCTCGGCAAGCTGGTGCATCATGTAGTCTCGGCGGTTGCGCCCGGTGATGCTGCGATCGATGCGCACGATGTCCGCAAGGTCGCCGGGTTCCATCGCGCAGACCTCGGCGTTATCGCGCGCGAGCCGCTTGAAGTCGTTGCCAGCCTTGCCGCTGTAATCGATCTCGTGCGCCGGGCCGTCGCCTTCGGGCATGGCTACCGGGTCGTCGCGGTCGGGGGAGTACTCGCCGCCGTCGACCGCGCAGTCGACCACATGATAGGGTGCCAGGGCGAAGCCCATGGCATCCATCCAGAGCAGCATCGAATGATCGTTCCACGCGGCCTGGGTGCGGATGTCGGCCATGCCGTGCCGGCGACCGTAGTCGCTCAGGGCGTCGAACAGGCGGGCGCCGACACGTTGGCCCTTCACGTCGCCGCGCACGCCGATCACTTCTAGGCGGAAGCCGGCCTCAGAGCGCCCGAACTCGCCTTCCAGCACGCGCGCAAGAATGTAACCGGCAAGCCCCTTCTCATCGGTAATGGCAAACTGCGCATGCAGCTTTGGTTTGCGCAGCGCGGCGTCGAGCCGGCGTTCGAAATAGGTGCGCCGGCGCCGGCCGCCGATCGTGGCGTCGATGGCCACTACCGCGTCGAGATCGCCCACTGCCAGTGCGCAGATGGTGAGCTTTCTCGTGGCTACGGCATACATGATTGCTCCCTGTCGTGTGGCGTGAATCGGGTGTCAGACCGCCGCGTACGCAAACGCAAGTTCGCGGTCGCTGCCCTCGTCAAGCAGGTCATCGATCAACGGTAATAGTGCCATCGTTTCCTTCTGGATATGCGCGACCTGGCGCTCGACCATCTCCAGCGCGCTGCGCTTCAACTCGCCCCAGCCGGTGTCGTCCAGCGTCCCGGCTGCTGCGGCGCGCGCCAAGGGCAGGAGCTCGCCTGCAACAGTGCGAATCGCTTCGTGTTCCTCGATGAGCAGAGCGGCCATGTCGCCGTCGCCCGCGTCGGCCATTCGTGGAAAGAGTTCCCGCTCCTCGAAGTCGAAATGGCGCCCGATGTCCTGCTCGATGTGCCGAACGAACGCACCGGCGAGCGTGGGTAGCTCGGGATCGCGTGCGGCACCCGATCGTGGCGCTTGCGCGAAGGCCTGCTCGACGCGACCGAGCAACTGGAGGTTGAGGCGATGCTCGTCGTCGAGCATGCGGCTAACCTGGCGCTGGAAAGTCATCGGGATCCGCCAATAATCATATTGGCACTACATTATCAGCGCAGGCGGTGCCTACCATTGATGCGGGTCAAGCCGCGGGCACCGCGGGCACCTTCCCTGCCGGCGCCACCCGCGTCATGCGTCTGAGAACAATCACGAAAAAGCCGGCAAACGCAGCCGCGCCGGTCGCGCCGATCAATGCTGCGGCCCCGGTAAGCCAACGGCTCTCCAGGATGATGGCCAACGCAAGCAAAGCCAGCGCCGCCAGGTGACAATAGAAATGGACTGCCAGTGGGGGCCCGGCGGTGAGCGCCGAAGGTGTGGGCGGCAGACGCTTTCCTCGTGCCGCGTGCATCGAGGCCAGGAAGGGCAGGATCCGCTGCAGTATGCCGAGCATAAAAGTGAGCAGCCAGCCGACGATCAGCGTCAAGCCAAATAGCGCGTCCATGCCGGCGAAGGGCGCGTCCAGTGCAACGGCGAGTCCCGCGACAAGACTGGCGACGAGCAGTGCCCATGCGATCCGCACCAGTTTGAACGACGGCCCAAGCTCGCGCCGCATGCCCGTCCGCAATGCGACGGCCATCATCCACAGATGCAGGCCGACCGCAGCGGCTCCAATGCCGATTGCCGCAACGCGAAGCGGTTGCGGTGCGATGCCAACAGCAGCAGCGGCCGCCAGCGCCAAGGCAACGACCACCAGCGCACACGAAGCGAGCGCCTTGTGCTCGGCGGGCGCCTCCGACAGTGCGAACATCGGCACCAAAATGTAGGACAGCCCCAGCGCGAGCATGCCCATGAAGCCGTAGCCGGCAAAGGCGACATGCAGCGCGAGCGCCGTGCCGCGTGTGAGCGCGGGCACGCCGATGTAGGCGCATGCCAGCGACAATGCAGTAGCCAGGACAACGGCCAACGACACCAACGCGATCCAGCCATGAGCAACCACCGCGGGCATCCCCCGCGCGCCGACCAGATTGCGCGCGAGGAGTACTGCGTAAACGGTGAGGGCGGCTCCCACCGCGACCGCGCCGCTCACAAGTAATGTTGGCGCGGGTATCCCCATGCCGAGCGCGACCGCGCCTACTCCGGGAGTATAAAGCCACCAGATCGCCGCGGGCCCGCGCTGCGATCGCACCGGCTGGCGCGTAGCGACGGGCAGCAATTGCAGACTCGCGCCGAGCGCCGTCATCACGAGGACGCCAAGCGTGACCAGATGCAGCGCCGCGAGTGGCCAGCCCAACCCCCCCGCGGACCTTGGGGCCGTGCCCGCGCCGGCCATCAGCGCGAGCCATGCGAGAAGGTGAAAGGCAACCGCCGCACCGAAATAGCGGAAGGGGATCGACGCCGGTAGCAGGCGGCTCTTGGCTCCGGCGACAAAGGCGCCGGCCGCAAGTTTCACGGCGCCCGCTCGAGCTTCAGGCGCACTTCCCCGGCGGGCGCGTCGATCCGCTCGGCGGTCCAACCGATCTCCGCGAGCTCCGGGTAGAGCATCTGCGGATCGCGCTCGTGATGGACGATCACATGCGTCGCATCGCGGATCGATTCGACGAGATCGAGGATCGCAACCAACGGCCCGGGCGGGAGCAGCCGCCTCACGTCGATGTGGATGCCATCGGCGTCGACCCAGCGCCTTCCTTCCGCGAGTGGGCCCACGCTCGCGGGTGCACGTGGTTCCGTTAGCGCCGAATTCATGGAGTCGGTCGCGCAACGACGCCGCCCGCCAGATCACACGTGAGCCGCCGCGCGAGCACGGCCGCCACTTGCCGCCGATAGTTCGATTGGGTGACGGTGGTCCGCATCGGGCTCACTTGCTTTTGCACCAGCTTGGCGAGCTGCGTGAGCAAGTCGTCGTCCGGTGGTCTCCCGACGAGCTCGTCCGTACCTTCGAGCAGGAACGGGCGCGCGTTGGTGCCCGTCAGCGCGACGCGAAGATCGGTGATGCATCCGTTGCGTGTTTCGACGCGCGCGGCCACACCCGCGAGTGGAAAGTCGATCGCGCCACGGGCTCGCGCCTTGCGGTACCCCGCGCGTGCTTCGACGGGTTGCGGCGGAATGTGCGCCGCGACAAGGATCTCGCCGGTCCCAAGTGTCAGATGCGCCGCGCCGTCCTCGACGTACAGATCGGCGAGCGGCAAATGGCGCGCACCGTGGGGCCCCGCGATTTCGACATTGGCTCCGAGCACCAGCAACGCCGGCGCGAGGTCGCCGCTGAACGCGGCGTGGCACTGCTTGCCCTGGGGCGCGACGTGGCAGACGTCGCCGCCATGCTTGAGGCAGTACTCGTTCGAGCGGCGCCACCACTCGCTCTGGTTGTAGAACACGCAGCGGGTGTCGAGGCAGAGGTTGCCGCCGAGCGTCGCGACCGTGCGATGCCCAGGGCCCGCCACGGTTAGCGCGGCCTCGGCCAGAACCGGCAGCGCGCGTTTGATTTGGTCGTCGGTCGCGAGCCGGGCCAGCGTGACACCGGCACCGATCGTCGCACCGGCGGACGTGATCGTGAGTGCATGTAGTGCCGCGATGCCGGAGAGATCGATCAGCATCGGCGGCTTGCCCACGCCATCGCGCAGATTGGGGATCAGGTCGGTGCCGCCCGCGATCGGTCGCGCGCCTGGCGTGGCGGCGAACAGAGCGACGGCTTCCGCGAGCGTATGCGGCCCGGAAAGCTTGAACGGTGCGATGCGCTCCATCTCAGGCCTCTGCCTTGGCGGGCGCCTCGGCGTTGGTTTTTTGCAAACGCTGGGCGCGGCGATTCAACGTGATCGCTTCCAGCAGCCGATCCGGCGACGCCGGCAATTCGGTCAACCGCAAGCCGATCGCGTCGGCGATCGCGTTAGTGAGCGCGGGCAGGAATCCGGAGAGCGAACCTTCACCCGCTTCCTTCGCGCCGAACGGGCCGTTCGGATCGGGCGCCTCGACGATGATCGTATCGATCGGCGGCGATTCGACGATCGTCGGCACGCGGTAGTCGAGCAGATTGGCGCGCAGAGGCAATCCCTGGTGATACTGCGTTTCCTCGCACAGTGCCTGGCCCATGCCCATCCACACCGAGCCTTGTATCTGGCCTTCGACCGCCAGCGGGTTGATCGCGCGGCCGCAGTCGTGTGCGACCCAGACGCGCTCGACCTTGACCATGCCGGTATCCTCGTCGACGGCAACCTCGACCACCTGTGCCGCATACGAGAATCCAGCGCTCGATCCTACCGCCGCGCCCTTGAACTTGCCGCCCTGCGTCTCCGGCGGCGTCGACCACGTACCCTTGACGATCAGCGTACCGTTATCCTCGAGGGCTGCCGCCACGACTTCCTTGAAGGTAAGCGCGCGGTCGGTCGCTGCGACACGATAGCTTTCGCCAAGACACTCGATGTCGTCGGTCGCGACTTCGAGCTTGCGTGCGGCGGCTTCGACCAGCACCCGCTTCAGCTCCCGCGCAGCGCTGATCGCCGCGTTGCCGACCATGAACGACACGCGCGACGAATACGAGCCGTTGTCCTTGGGCGTGACAACGCTGTCGTTGGCAACGACGCGTAGTCGCTCGAGGCCGAGCCCCATCACCTCAGCCACCGTTTGCGCGAGCAGCGTCGATGATCCCTGCCCGATGTCTGACGCGCCGGTAAGGAGGCTGATACCGCCGTCGAAATCGAGTTTGAGATTGACCACCGCATGCGGCTCGCCGGTCCAGTGCACCGGCTTCGCCGCACCGCTGGCGTAATGCGAGCAGGCCATACCCAGCCCGCGGCCGCGGGGAAGATTGCCACGGCGCTCGCGCCAGCCCGAAGCCGCTTCGACCCGGTCGAGACACTCGGGCAGCCCATACGAATTAACCTGCAAATCATTGATCGTCCGGTGCGGCACCGACAGCAGGTTGGCGCGGCGCACCGCGAACGGATCGAGACCCAACGCGTCCGCCATCCGGTCGAGCAGCGATTCGAATGCGTGCCGCACGTCGACCGAGCCATGGCCGCGCATCGCGCCGTTGGGCGGCGTGTTGCTATAGGCGCGCAGGCCGTGATACTTGCACGCGGGGACACGGTAGAGCGCGTGCAGCAGCGCACCCGCGTAGAGGATCGTGACCAGACCGTAGCCAGCATAGCCGCCGCCGCGCTGTACGACCTCGCAATCGACGGCCGTGATCGCGCCAGTTTTGGTCAAGCCGAGCTTGAGCCGCACATCGGTTTCGGGGCGGCCGCGATGAGTGAGGAAGCACTCCTCGCGGGAGAGCTCGAGCTTGACCGTGCCGCCGGCCGCGCGCGCGAGGAGCGCGGCGATCACCTCGAAGTTGAGTGTCTCGGTGCGATGACCGAACCCGCCGCCGACGAACGGTTTGATGACCCGGATCTGCGACTCGTCCATCCTGAGACAACGCGCGAGCGCGAGATGCACGTAATACGGCACCTGCGTCACCGAGTGCAGCGTGAGCCGCCCGCGCTCGGCATCGTACTCGGCAAGCGCGGCGTTGGGCTCCATCATCGCCTGGGTGACCTCGGCGTAGTGATAACGCGCCTCGCGCACGATGTCGGCGGCGGCAAACCCGCCGTCCACGTCGCCGAACACGTGCTCGACCTCGCGCTCGACATTGCCGGGCTTGTTGAGATGGAGCGGCGCGGCGTCGGACGCGCGCGCCGCCGCGGCATCGAAGTATGCAGGCCACGGCTCGAGGTCGACTTCGATGGCGTCCAGGGCCGCGCGCGCCGTCACAGCGTCGACGGCGGCGACCGCGGCGATCGGCTCACCCCGATAACGGACACGCCCGCGCGCCAGAGGAAACTCATTTTGCGCGATGGGAATCACCCCGTAGGCCACGTCGCAGTCGCCCCCCGTGATGACTGCGCGCACTCCGGGCAGCGCGCGAGCGCGGGAGGTGTCGATGCGACGAATCTCGCCATGGGCAATGGGGCTGCGCAGGATTACGCCGACGAGCGCGTCGCTCGCGGCCAGGTCGGCGGTGTAGCGCGCGCGGCCGGTGACCTTCTCGACGCCGTCAAC
>JANXZT010000525.1 GCA_025355395.1 Betaproteobacteria bacterium | reverse complement strand
CGGAGTCGACGTGTTCGGCTGCAATGCGGCCTTTCGCGAGCAGTTGTTGCGGCTCGAAGAGTCGAATTCATCGCTGGTGGGCCAGATCATCTGGCTCGGCTTTCGCCGGAAGCTCATTGCCTATCGCCGGCTGCCCCGCCGTCATGGCCGCAGCGCATGGACACTTTCCCGCAAGCTCAAATATCTGGTGGATAGCCTCTACGCCTTCTCGGATCTGCCGATTCGCGTGCTCACCTGGGCGGGTGCGGCCGGGCTCACCGTGTCGGCGCTGCTGGCCATCGCGGTGCTCGCCGCCAAGCTCTCCGGCAACATCCCGATTCCGGGCTACACGGCGACCGTGCTGACCATCATTTTTTTCGCCGCTCTCAACTCTTTTGGCCTTGGCATCATCGGCGCGTATACGTGGCGCGCCTACGAGAATACGAAGCGCCGGCCGCAAGCGGTGGTCCTGGCCCGCAGGACGTTCGGTGACCGGGAGGCCACATCGTGAATCCATTCATCCATCCCCATGCATTGTGCGAAAGCACCCTCATCGGGGACGGCACGCGCGTCTGGGCCTTCGCGCATGTGCTGCCCGGCGCGCGCATCGGGCGCGAGTGCAATATCTGCGATCACGTTTTCATCGAAAACGATGTGGTCGTAGGCGACCGCGTCACCGTCAAGTGCGGCGTGCAGTTGTGGGATGGTGTCACGTTGGAAGACGACGTCTTCGTGGGGCCCAACGCGACCTTCGCCAACGACCGCTTTCCGCGCAGCAAGCACTATCAAGGCGAAAACCTGCGCACGGTGGTTGCGCGCAACGCATCGATCGGCGCCAATGCCACCGTCCTGCCCGGGCTCACCATCGGGCGCAACGCGATGGTGGGGGCAGGCGCGGTGATCACCCGCGCGGTGCCGCCGAACGCCATCGTGGTGGGCAACCCGGCCCGCATCGTCGGCTATGTCGACTCGGCCGCGGTCCCGCCCACGGCGGATGTGCAGGGGCGCGAACCGCTGCCGCCGGGTGTCGAAACGCTGCCGGCCAAAGGCGTGGTGTTGCACCGGCTGCCCCTGGTGCAGGACCTTCGCGGCAACCTGACCGCGGGCGAAGTGCCGCGCGATGTGCCGTTCGCTCCGCGCCGGTACTTTCTGGTTCATGACGTGCCCAGCGGCGAGACCCGCGGGGCTCACGCGCACCGCACGTGCGAGCAGTATCTGATGTGTGTGGCCGGCGCCTGCTCGGTGGTGGTCGACGATGGCCGCACGCGCATGGAGCTGCGCCTGGACAGTCCCTGCCTCGGGCTCTACATTCCGAACATGGTGTGGGCGATCCAGTACAAGTATTCGCGCGATGCCGTGCTGCTGGTCCTCGCCTCCCATCCCTACGACAGCGCCGATTACATCCGCGACTACGACGAATATCTGGCGGCGCTCGCCCGTCAATGAGAAGCCCGCCGGCCAGGCAATTCGTCCGGTTTCTGGTGAGTGGCGCCATCAACACCGCGGCATCGTACGCGCTCTACTACGTGTTGCTCCATGCCATGCATTACCTCGTCGCTTATGCCATTGCCTACGCGTTCGGCATTGCCTTGAGCTTTTGCCTGATGGCCCGCTTTGTCTTTCACGCACCGGCGAGAGCGTCGACGCTGTTGCGCTTTCCGCTGGTATACGTGGCGCAATTCGGGCTTGGATCGGCGCTCATCTACGGGCTGGTGGAAAAAATGGCGATGCCGGCCTCGATCGCGGCGGCCATCGCGATCGTCATCGTAATGCCCGTCACGTTCCTCGTTGCCCGCTACGTGTTCCTGCGTTAGCGCAACGCCTGGCCGGAGGGCTGCGCAGGCGAGGCTTGCCATGCGCGAATCGACGGCGCCTGCTGCCTGACCCAGCCGGAAAGTGCGAGGGCCGCCACGACATAGATGACCACCCACGCCGCCACGACTATTTGCGCGCGTCGCGTCGCCACGCGGCGAAGCTCGATCACTGCCCAAGCAGCCATCGGCCCCGCTAATACCAGCAAGGGCAATCCGAATCGCATTTCCACTGCGGTCGTCGCATGCAATCCCACGTGGGCCAGCACGAACGCGCCGATCGCGAAGGTCGTCAGCGCGGCACCCTCGCCGCGCCGCCGCAGGAACAGCGCTGCCGCGCCCACGAGCGCCAGGGCGATGGTGCCATGGGTCAGCACTCCCAGCGGCACGCGATACCACGGGTCGAGGTCGCGGCTGTAGGTGAAGAAGAGATCCTGATCCAGCAGATTGAAGATGTGCAGCGCCATCGTGGCCACACCCGCGAACGGGTAGTCGAGATACCAATGCAGCGGCCGCGATTCGTCAATTGGGCGTCCGGCCGCCAACGGGTTTTGATAGAAGATCGATGGATTCGGCACCGGGGGCATCGCCGTGGCGTACTTCAGGTATTCGATGCCCCAGCGCTGCTGATTCTTCGCGAGCTCGGCCACCACCAACGGAGTGTGCTCGCCGTAATGCCGCACATTGTTCACGTACTGCGGGATGAGTGGCAGCATCGAGCCGAGCACGACTGCCATGGCGATGCCCGCCGCACGAAGCCTGGAGATGCGTCGCACGATGCAGACTGCAACCACGGCGAGATACCACGCAACGATTGCAAAGAGGCTCGCCGGACGAACCATGACCGCGGTGGCGAGGATCAGGCTGCCGAGCAGGGCGACGCGCCAGTTCGGGCTTCTTGCATCGCGCAGGCGCACCCAGCAGGCCACGCCGAACAGAATGAGGCTCAGTGACAAGCTCTCGGTCAGGCTTTCCGGCGCGTACGATAACGCGAAGATATTCAGCGCGACCGCGATAAACACCAGCGGTGCAACCGCCGGGTAGCATGCCGCAACTGCCTGGCGCAGCGCCACCGCGCCACCCACGAACAGCAACAACTGGGTCTCGAAAATCCACCATGCCCAGGAGGTGCCGGTGACTGCCGCGCCGCGCATCAGCACCGATAGGAACAGAGGATAGCCGTAGGTTCGGATGTCCGAGTAGAAAAACTTGCTGAATAGACCATTGCGCGCGATGTCCGCGGCGATATCGAGATAGTTCCTCGCATCGTAGTCCGATGGGTAGCGCACCAAGTGCCAAAAGAAACCATGCGCGATGGCAACCGCGAGCAGAAGCGCGATCCATTCGCCGCGAGTAAACGCGCGGCCGATTGCCGCGTGATGCGTCACGGGGGCGGCCTCGCCTCGAGCGCGACCGACCCGAGGTGGTAGTAGGTGGCCACGCACCAGTTCACGAGTTGCGCGGGATCGGTCGTAATGTCGACGGCGTGCATGGTCACGGGCGCAGGAGGAGCGATCGGCGCCACGGTTAGCTCTCTTCTGCCGGTCGCAGCGGCATCTCGTAAAAGCTGGTCACGCGCGAGTTGCGCCGGGCGGCGCCCTTCGGCTGCCCGCATGTCCGTGAGCAGTCTCGCGCCCGCCACGAGCGTTCCCACGACGGCAAGAAGCGCCAAGGTGGCAGCCGCCTTGTTGCCCGTGGCGCGGTCCTTGACCCATCGTGCAGCGGGCAGCAGGGCGGCCAGGAACACGCACACCAGCGCGTAGAGGCCATTGCGCGGGGCGAACTGGAGAGGGGCGGCCAGCACCGGTGCGAGGCTCAGCGCGGCGCCCAACAACAACGCCACGGTCTCCTCGTGCCTGAATGCGCGCGCCGGTTTCTCCGCAGCCACCCGTTGCCATTGCGTCCAGAGGCTGGCCCCGCTGTGAAGCGCAATCAATCCGACCACGATCGCGAGCAGGGTGACACCGGCCTCCGCGGAGGCGCGAATCATCAATGCGTACTGCTGCACAAGGTAGGCAGGATCGAGCTGGAATGAGCCCGGCGTGGCGTTGGCCCTGAGGTAATTTCCCGGAGCACCGACCAGCACCGCTGCACCGAGCGCGAAGCCTGCAGCGCGCCAGAGGAGCGCGCGGCGCACAGTGGAAGCGAGCGTGCTCCATCGCCGCAGAGCGATCACGCCGGCATAACTCACGACGATCGGCAGGATGAGCTCGATCGCATTGCCCACGGCAAAGCTTACTGCGAACCAATACGCGTTGCCGCGACCGCTATCGCCGCGTTGCAACAATGCCTGCGCACCGAGCAGCCAGTACAGGAGCAGGATGAGCGGCAACAGGTAGACGATGCCCCCGGTCGGCCAATACACCGTCTGGCCAAGCAGCGGGTACAAGCCGAGGGTCAGCGCCGCCAGGATGAATGCGACCAGCGGCCGGCGCGCCGGCGCGGGGCGCGGGACGACGAACGCAGCGATCTGCCAGGCGACCAGCACGAGGCCCGCCGCCAGGAGCATGCTCACCCCTCGGAGCGCGGGAATATCCACGAGCGCTGCTACCGCGTACAGCGCAACCCCCGTGACCACACGACCGCTCCACTCGAAGAACAACCAGTGTAAGGCGCCGGAATATCCACGCGTTTCGACCAGCACGTGATTGCAAAAATCGTCCGCCGCGGGCCAGTTGACGCTGCCGAGCGCAATCAGCATCGCGGCGAGCGCTGCAGCCGCGACGAGCGACACGCGTGCGCTCATCGGTCCCGACGTGCGCGCACCGCTCATCGTCCGCACCGGTTGTCGAGCGAATTGCACAGTGCAATAGCCACGACGGGCGAGGGCTCCGGAGGGGCCGGGGCGCCGACGGCGAAGGGCCATCGGGCGGGCATGATCAGATCTTGGGAAGCGTGACGCCCTGCTGTCCCTGGTACTTGCCGCCGCGATCCTTGTAGGAAGTTTCGCAGACCTCGTCGGACTCGAAGAAGATCACCTGTGCTACACCTTCATTGGCGTAGATCTTGGCGGGCAGCGGGGTGGTGTTCGAGAATTCGAGGGTGACGTAACCCTCCCATTCAGGCTCCAGCGGCGTCACATTGACGATGATGCCGCAGCGCGCATAGGTCGATTTTCCGAGACAGATCGTCAGCACATTGCGTGGAATCTGGAAATATTCCACGGTGCGCGCGAGCGCAAAGGAATTCGGAGGAATGATGCAGAAGTCGCCGTAAAAATCCACGAACGACTTGTCGTCGAAA
Source organism: Betaproteobacteria bacterium (assembly GCA_025355395.1). GTDB lineage: Bacteria > Pseudomonadota > Gammaproteobacteria > Burkholderiales > Casimicrobiaceae > CAIWHR01. The sequence goes on along the minus strand of JANXZT010000525.1, from coordinate 13,226 downwards.
TTCTTGGGATCCACGATCGTGCTGTTGAGATTGGTGAAGAGCTTGAATTCACTCGAGCACCGGATATCGTAGCCGTAGCTCGAGGTGCCGTAGGAGACGATCTTGCGCCCGTCGACCTCGCGCACCTGGCCGGGCTCGAACGGCGCGATCATGGCGTGATCACGGGCCATTCGGCGGATCCAGCGGTCAGACTTGATCATTCGGCTTGGCCAAGAGACGAGGTCGCGATCATACCATCGCGCTGCGGCGGTTTTGCGGCTGGGAAGGGCCGCCGAGAAGCTCGCGGAGGAAACGTCGCAGCGGCATTTCGTACCACCGCCACACCACCGCCGAAACGATCAGGAGCGAGAGCACGAACATCCAGAAGAGCGGCACCGGAGGCACGATCAGCGAGCTTCGCGCGACGAGGCGATACACGAGCTCGCGCATCGGATCCTGCAGCATGTACACGGCGTAGCTCATCTCGCCCAGTGCTACCAGAGGCGGCCACGCGAGCCACCGTGTCCAGGGCGATGTATCCACGCTGAGGGCTGCGATGAACAGCGCGAAGATCGGCGCGAGCAGGCCATTGGTAGCCGACAGGAATGCCCCTGCGACGTACACACCTTGCCCCAGCATGAGCAGCGCCACAATGATGAGCGTTGCACCAGCGAGAACCATCACGAAGCTCACACCCGTGCCGTGGGGGTGGTACTGCTGGGCCGCGCTGGTTCGCTGCCACCCGCGCCGGCGCAGCACCAGACTCGCGAACGCGCCGACAAGGAAGGAGTTGAAGTGGAGCAGCGGGTCGTAATGTATCGCGTTGTGCAGCGACTCCACGAAGTGCAACTCGAGTGCCTGTCGTCCGATGTGATAGCCGATCTGCGACACGAGCCAGACCAGCCCCACCACCAGGAGCGGTCGCCAGACACCGTGCAATCCGCGCAAGAGCGGCAGACAGAACGGAAAGGCGAGATAGAAGAACGCCTCGGCCGAGAGCGACCAGCCCGGAGGATTCCCCGTGAGCGCGAACGTCGGCAACCATGCCTGGATCATCACCGCATTGAGCAGGAATGTCCGCCATGGATGCGATCCGTTCTCCGGCCCACCGAGCGCCATCATGAAAACGAGCGCAAGGATATACACCGGATAGATGCGCGCGAACCGCGCCGCCCAGTATGCGCGCCGGTCAGCGCGGTCCTCCAACTCCCAGTACACCGCGGCCATGATGAAGCCGGAGAGCACGAAGAAATAGCTCACCATGAAGGTGCCCTGGCGCAGGAAATATGACCAGGGCACCGTGTCGATCACCGGAATGCCGCTTCCGAAGTGGGTCAGCACTACCGACATCGCAGCGGCGAAACGCGTGAAGGTGAGCTTCTCCATCCAGGGAAGGCGCGGGCCGCTTCCCGCAAACCCTAGGTGTTCTGCACCTTGATGCTCGGAAACCTGGCCGAGAAATCCTCGGCTTTCTGCGCCACGAACACGGCAGTCTTGCGCGCGATTTCGCGATAGGTCGCAGCGATGTCGCCATCCGGGTCGGCGACCACCGTCGGCCGTCCGGAGTCGGCCTGCTCGCGAATGCGAATGTCGAGCGGCAACCCACCCAGAAATGGCACGTTGTAGTCGGCGCACATCTTTTTCGCGCCGCCTTCGCCGAAAATGGCTTCGGCATGACCGCAGTTGGAGCACACGTGCATGCTCATGTTCTCCACGATCCCCAAGATCGGCACGCCGACCTTCTCGAACATCTTGAGCCCCTTGCGTGCATCCAGCAACGCGATGTCCTGCGGCGTGGTCACGATCACGGCGCCGGTCACCGGCACCTTCTGCGACAGCGTCAACTGGATGTCGCCGGTGCCCGGCGGCATGTCGACCACGAGGTAATCGAGATCACGCCAGTTGGTGTCCTTCAGCAACTGCTCGAGCGCCTGCGTCACCATCGGCCCGCGCCACACCATGGGCGTATCGACATCGATCAGGAACCCGATCGACATGGCCTGGATGCCATACGCTTCAAGTGGTTCGAGCGTCTTGCCATCGGTGGATTCGGGCCGGCCGGCGATACCGAGCATGGTCGGCTGTGAAGGCCCGTAGATATCGGCGTCCAGCACGCCTACCGTTGCGCCTTCGGCCGCCAGCGCCAACGCAAGATTGACGGCGGTCGTCGACTTGCCTACGCCGCCCTTGCCGGAGGCGACCGCGATGATGTTCTTCACCCCGGCGATGAGCTTTACGCCCCGCTGCACCGAGTGGGAGGAAATTTTATGGGTGATGTTGACGGTGATCCGGCCAGCCCCAGGCAGCGTCGCGAGGTCCTGCGTGATCAGGCGCCGCAGCAACTCGTATTGCGATTTCGCTGGGTAGCCAAGTTGCACGTCGACGGTGATGGCGTCGCCGTCAACGGCGACCTTGCGCACGGACTTGCCGGCAACGAAATCCTTGCCGGTATTGGGATCGATCAGGGCGCGCAGGCGGCTCTGGACGTCCGCCTCGGTGATGGCCATGCAATTGCTCCGTGTCAGGCTCGATATGAAAATGCTGCAAAACATGTCGATTCTAGCGAAAAAACATCACCTTCGATATGCCGTGCGTGGCCGCTTTGCTAGAATTTCATTTTTCCAGGGTCTTCCGTCATGCCGCCTGCTGTCAACGGCCGCCAGCTTTTTGTAACAACGGCGCTGCCGTACGCCAATGGCCCGTTCCACATCGGGCACATCATGGAATATATCCAGGCGGATATCTGGGTGCGATTCCGGCGGATGCAGGGCGATACGGTGCATTTTGTGTGCGCCGACGACACCCATGGCGCGCCGATCATGCTCAAGGCCGACGCCGAGGGCGTGACGCCGCAGGCGCTGATTGCGCGCATCGCGGGGACGCGTGCGAAGCATCTCGACGGCTTTCATATCGGCTTCGACCACTGGCATTCGACCGATTCGCCGGAAAACGTCGAGCTTTCGCAGGACATCTATCGCCGGTTGCGCGACCGCGTTCCTTCGCTCATCACCACCCGCACCGTCGAGCAGTTCTTCGACCCGGTCAAGGAGATGTTCCTTCCCGATCGGTACATCAAGGGTGAATGCCCCAAATGCGGCGCCAAGGCTCAGTACGGTGATGCCTGCGAAGTGTGCGGCGCGGTGTATGCGGCCACCGATCTCATCCATCCGTACTCGACGATTTCGGGGGCGACGCCGGTTCGGAAATCCTCGGAACACTTCTTTTTCCGGCTTTCCGACCCCGCCTGCGTCGATTTTTTGAGGGAATGGACGCAGACGCCGGGCCGGTTGCAGCCCGAGGTCGCCAACAAGGCGCTCGAATGGCTGGGGCAGGATGTGGCTGCGCCGGCGAGCGGCGACAAGGGTCTCGCCGACTGGGATATTTCGCGCGACGCGCCCTATTTCGGCATTCCGATCCCGGATGCGCCGGGCAAATTCTTCTACGTGTGGCTCGATGCGCCCGTGGGATATCTGGCGAGCCTCAAGGCGCACCTCGCAAAGCAAGGCATCCACTTCGCCACGTTTTTGCAGCGGCCGGATGTAGAGCAGTTTCACTTCATCGGCAAAGACATCGTGTATTTCCACACCCTGTTCTGGCCGGCGATGCTGCGATTTGCGGGGGCGCCCTACAAGGTGCCCGATAACGTGTTTGTGCATGGCTTCATCACCTTCTCCGGCGAGAAGATGTCGAAGTCGCGCGGCACCGGCGTGAGCCCGGAGGTCTACCTCGACCTCGGGCTCGATCCGGAATGGCTTCGGTATTACATCGCGGCCAAGCTCAATGCCAAGGTCGAGGACCTCGACTTCAATCCCGATGATTTCCTGACCCGGGTCAATAGCGACTTGATCGGCAAGTACGTCAATATCGCGAGCCGCGCCGCGTCGTTCATCACCCGGCAATTCGACGGCAAGCTTTCGCTGCGGCCGGGCGGCACCGGCCATTGCAAGGATCGCGAGGGTTCGACGGCCATCGCGTGGGCGGCCAGCGGAATGATTGCGAAGGCCTACGAAGCACGCGAATACGGCAAGGTGTTGCGGGAAGTCATGCGCATTGCCGACCGGGTGAATGAACGATTCGACCAGGCGAAGCCCTGGGAGCTGGCCAGGGATCCCGCCCAGAGAGAACGGTTGCAGGATGTCTGCAGCGATGCGCTCAATGCGTTTCGCGCGCTTACCTATTATCTGGCCCCGGTCCTGCCGCACACCGCGGTACGCGCGGCGGAAATGTTCGGCATGCCGTTGCCGCTGCAATGGGCCGACATCGAAACTCAGGTTACCCACATCAAGGCCTACACCCATCTCATGACACGCATCGAAGGCCAGCAGATCGACGCTCTCCTCGAAGGGCCCCATGCCGCCGCGCAGACAAGAGCGGCACCCGCCGTTCCTGAAGCCGGCTCCGCCAAGACGCAAGGCGACAAGCTCGCGCACGCAGTCGCGCACGCGGCCGGAACCGCGGCGAAGGTGCCGGCAACAGAGTCGGCGGCGGCAGGTGCGGCGGCCGAAGGCAGCGCCCCGCAGATCACCATCGATGATTTCGCCAAGGTCGAATTGCGCATCGCGCGCATCGTTGCGGCCGAGCACGTCGACGGCGCGGACAAACTTCTAAAGCTCACGCTCGATATCGGCGAAGCGCGCCATCGCACGGTGTTCGCCGGCATCAAGGCGGCGTACAAGCCGGAGACGCTGGTCGGACGATTGACACCGATGGTGGCCAACCTTGCGCCGCGCAAGATGAAGTTTGGACTGTCCGAAGGCATGGTGCTGGCCGCCTCGGGCGACGGCCCCGGCATCTACCTCCTCGCGCCGGATAGCGGCGCCCAGCCCGGCATGCGCATCAAGTGAACACTGTCCGTCGTCGCCCGCGAAAATGCCGGCGTTGTGTCGTGCTCGAGCCCGAGAAGATGGATTCCCGCGTTCGCGGGAATGACGAAGGCCGGGTCGTCGGACAATCGTCGCCCCCGAAACCAGTGACGACCCTCAATGGTCATCCCCGCGAACGCGTGACAACCGTCGATCGTCATGCCCCCGAACCAGTGACAAACCTCGATCGTCGTCCCCGCGAATTCGTGATAACCGTTAATCGTCATGGCCGCGACCCCGTGACAAACCTCAATCGTCATCCCCGCGAACGCGGGGATCCATTTGGGAGCGCGAAAACACACCGTATGGGCGGGAATGATCGCGCCTTGTCATGCCGGTCACCGGAGAAATGGATCCCGTCTTCGCAGGAATGGCGGGGGTTTTGTCGTGCATATGCGTAATCCTGCGTAAGCTCGCGGCATGGCCATCGACGGGTTGCTCCTCACGCTGACTGCGATCGTCGGCTGGCTCGTCGTCGGGGCGCTGGGGCTCTCGCGACCGCGGGATTTGCGATTCATCAGTCACATCCTGTTCCCCGCGGGGGCCGTCATTGCCTTGCTGCTCGCTGCGGGCGCTGTCGCGGCCATTGCGAGCCCACCGCAGACTCGCATCCTGGCCTTGGGTCTGCCGGATCTGCCTTTCCATGTGCGACTCGATGCCCTGTCGGCGTTTTTCGTGCTGTTGCTCGGAGCCGCGAGCGCCGCCATTTCTATTTTTTCGGCGGGCTACTTCAGGACCAGCGAGGGCACGCCGCCCGGCGCGATTTGCTTTCAATACCACGCGTTTCTCGCCGCAATGGCACTGGTGCTGATCGCCGACGACGCCTACCTCTTCATGGTCGCGTGGGAGACGATGGCGCTGGCGTCGTTCTTTCTCGTCACCACCGAACATCGTCTGCCGGAGATCCGCCGGGCGGGTTTTCTCTACCTCTTGATAGCCCACATCGGGGCGATCGCGATCCTGCTGTGCTTCGGGGTATTGCAAGGCGGCCAGGGCGATTACACCTTTGGCGCCATGCGTGCGGCGCATCTGTCGGGCGGGTGGCCCACCGCCGCGTTCCTGCTGGCGCTTTTCGGCTTTGGTGCCAAGGCCGGATTGCTGCCATTGCATGTGTGGCTGCCCGAAGCGCATCCCGCGGCGCCCTCTCCGGTGTCGGCGTTGATGAGCGGAGTCATGCTCAAGACCGCGATCTATGGCCTCCTGCGCGTGACGTTCGACCTCCTTGGAACACAACTGTGGTGGTGGGGCGTCGTAGCGTTGGCGCTAGGTCTTGTCACCGCGCTTTTCGGTGTTATTTTCGCGTGCGTGCAAACCGACATGAAGCGGCTTCTCGCGTACTCGTCGATCGAAAACATTGGCATCATCGTCGCCGGCATCGGTCTCGCGATCCTGTTCAAGGCGTATGACAAGAACCTCATCGCGGCGATCGCCATGACCGCGGTGCTTTATCACGCGCTCAATCATGCCTTTTTCAAGAGTTTGCTCTTTCTTGCGACGGGTTGCGTGCTACACGCGACGCACGAACGCAGCCTCGGCAAGCTCGGGGGGCTGATCCACCGCATGCCGTGGGTGGCGTGGCTTGCACTGGTCGGCACGCTGTCAATCGCCGGCCTGCCGCCACTCAATGGTTTTGTTTCGGAATGGCTGTTGCTCCAGGCATTTCTTTTCACGCCGAGTCTCCCGCAATCGTTTGTGAACATGCTGGTCCCGGTGGCGGCCGCGGCACTGGTGCTCGCAGTGGCGCTTGCGGCCTACGTCATGGTGAAGTTTTACGGCGTGGTGTTTCTCGGAAGACCGCGCGAGGCCAACCTCGAAAACGCGCAAGACGCAGGCACGCTAGAGCGCGCTGGCCTCATCTATCTCGCCGCCGGTTGCGTGCTGCTCGGCCTTTTTCCGGTCACCGTCATCGGCCTCATCGATCCGGTGAACAGGTTGCTCGTGGGCGCCGCAGCGCTTCACCCGGGCTTGGGCAGCTGGCTGATGCTGGCGCCGCTCAACCCCGACCGCTCGAGCTACAGCCCGCTCGTCATGCTGGTGGTAATTGCCGCGGTGGTATTGCTGACGGTGTATGTGGTGCATCGCGCCTATCACGGCCGCGTGCGGCGGGCCCCGGCGTGGGACTGCGGATTTCCGGCGCAGACGCCACAGATGCAGGATACGGCCGAGGGCTTCGGCCAGCCGATCCGCCAGGTATTCGAGGCGTTCTTCCGCATGGAGCGCGAGCTGCCAACACCATTCGACCGCGAGCCGCGATACCGGGTCACCGTCGAAGACCCGTTCTGGCATTGGCTCTATCTGCCGGTGGCCCGCGCCGCCGACCGCCTGGCCCGCCTGGTGGGATTCATTCAGCAAGGCCGTATCTCGGTGTATCTCGTCTACAGCTTTGTGACGTTGCTCACCTTGCTGGCAATGGTGCGATGAACGTCGGCGGCTTCATTTCGCAGTTGTTGCAAGTGCTGATTGCACTGGCACTCGCACCGCTTCTGGTCGGCTGGGTCAACCAGTGCCGCGCATGGCTCCAGAACAAGTCAGCGCCGTCGCTGTTGCTTCCCTATCGCACGATCCACAAGCTCTTTATCAAGGATGCCGTCGTCGCAGACACGGCATCGCCGATCTTTCGCATCGCGCCGTACATCGTCTTCGGCGCGATGTGCTGCGCGGCGGCCATCGTGCCATCGCTTGCGACCGACCTTCCTTTTGCGAGTGCCGCCGATGCCATCGCGCTGGTCGGGCTGTTCGCGCTGGCGCGCGTATTCGTCGCCTTGGCCGCCATGGACACTGGCACCGCGTTTGGCAGCCTCGGCGCAAGGCGGGAGATGTTCATCGGCTTTCTGGCGGAACCGGCACTCCTGATGGTGCTTTTCACCGCCTCCCTGATTTCGGGGAGCACGTCGCTGCCGACGATTGTCGACACGCTTGCCCACCGCGAATTCGCGATCTATCCGAGCCTCGCGTTTGCGGGTGTGGCATTCACCATGGTTTCGTTGGCCGAAAACGCGCGGGTGCCGGTGGACAATCCCGCGACGCACCTCGAGCTCACGATGATCCACGAGGCGATGATTCTCGAGTATTCGGCGCGCCATCTTGCGCTCATCGAATGGGCCTCGGCCATGAAGCTCTTCAACTATTCATGCATCGGCCTGGCACTGTTCTTTCCCTTCGGCATCGCGTCCGGCGGGGATTGGCTGGGCGTGGTCGGCGCCGCGCCCACGCTGGTGGCAAAGCTCGCCATCGGGGGCTTCGCACTCGCGTTGATCGAGACCCTTTCGGCCAAGATGCGCATCTTTCGTGCGCCCGAGTTTCTGGGAACGGCGTTCCTTCTCGCCGTACTCGGCATGCTCGTGAACCTGCTGCTGGGAAGCTGACGTGACGGCGATACCTTTCTACGCGCAGATCATCAACCTCCTTGCCGCGTTGCTGTTGCTGCTTTCCTTCGCGATGCTGGCGCAGCGCCGGGTGCTTTCCCTGGTCAACCTTTTCGCGATGCAGGGCCTCTCCCTGGCGCTTTCGACGGCGATCGTCGCCTATGGCACCGCCCAGCCACACCTTTACTGGTCGGCGGGACTCACGTTCGTGCTCAAGGTATTCCTGCTTCCGTGGCTATTGCACCGGCTGATCCGGCAACTCGACGTGCGCTGGGACGTGGAGGGTCTTATCAATATTCCCACGACCATGCTGATCGGCATCGTGCTGGTGGTGTTTTCGTTCAACCTGGCGGTGCCGATCTCGGAGCTCGCAAGCACGGTGACGCGCTCGACGCTAGGCATCGCGATGGCCTGCGTCATGCTTTCCTTCCTGATGATGATCACCAGACGCAAGGCCATTCCGCAGGTGATCGGATTCCTGTCGATGGAGAACGGTCTTTTTTTTGCGGCGACCAGCGCAACCTACGGCATGCCGCTGGTCGTCGAGCTTGGGATCGCGCTCGACGTACTGGTCGGCATGCTGATCCTCGGCGTGTTCTTTTTCCAGATCCGGGAGCAATTCGACAGCCTCGATCTGAAGCATCTCGAAAAGCTCAAGGAAGGCGAATGATTGAGTTGCGGCCGACACCACAGTCCTCGACTACGTGGCGGCGGTGCGGAGGACGAATGAGTGCGGCGCGCGAAGCGCAGGCCCGCAGGGTGCGTCGCCGCGCGATTGAGTTGCGGCCGACACCACAGCCCTCGACTACGTGGCGGCGGTGCGGAGGACGCGGCGAGTGATCGAAATCCTGGCCGTACTCGGGTTTCCTCTCCTCGGAGCGCTTCTGCTGGCATGGCTGGGGGCACGGCCGAACGCGCCGGGCATCAATGTGGCCGTAAGCTTGCTCACCCTGCTCGCGGCGGCGGCCCTCACCGCGCGCGTCATCGCCGAGGGCCCGCTACTCGTACTCGACCGGCAATTCTTCGTCGATCCCTTCAATGTGTTCCTGGTGGCGCTGACGGCGTTGGTCGGATTTACCACTTCGATCTTCTCCCGGCCCTACATGCGCATCGAGGAGGAGCGCGGACGCCTCACGCCGGCGAAGCTGCGGCTCTATCACAGCATGTATCAGCTCTTCAATTTCACGATGCTGCTGGCGCTCCTGGCCAACAACATGGGCATCCTGTGGGTGGCCATGGAAGCGGCGACGCTCACCACCGTATTGCTGGTCTCGCTCTATCGCACGCCGGCAAGCCTCGAGGCGGCGTGGAAGTATTTCATTTTATGCGGGGTGGGCATCGCCCAGGCGCTCTTCGGCACCATCCTTCTTTATTTCGCGGCGGAGCGCGTGCTTGGCGCCGGAGGTGGCGCGTTGCTCTGGACCGAGCTCAACGCGGTCAAAGGTCAATTGGAGCCGACGGTGCTCTCGCTTGCCTTCGTGTTTCTGCTCGTGGGTTACGGTACCAAGACCGGGCTGGTGCCGTTGCACAACTGGTTGCCCGATGCGCATGCCGAGGGGCCGACGCCGGTGTCGGCGGTGCTTTCCGGCCTGTTGCTCAACGTCGCGTTGTATGCGGTCGTGCGGTGCAAGGTCCTGGTCGAGGGCTCTGTGCATACGTCGTTTGCGCGCGAGCTGATGATGGGTTTCGGTCTCCTGTCGGTCGTCGTGGCCGCCTTCATGCTTTCGCGGCAGAAGGATTTGAAGCGGCTGTTCGCCTATTCATCCATCGAGCACATGGGCATCATCACCTTCGCGTTCGGCATGGGCGGCCCCATCGCCAATTTTGCCGGCCTGCTGCACATGACAGCGCATTCACTGACCAAGTCGGCGATCTTTTTCGCCGTGGGGCACGCGACCCAGAAGACCGGAACGCAGTTGATCGACGGCATGCGCGGGCTCATCACGATCAGTCCGATGATGGGCTGGGGCCTCATGCTGGGCTCGCTCGCGATCCTCGGCATGCCACCGTTCGGCATTTTTGCCAGTGAATTCCTGATCCTGATCACCGCCATGCGGGAGCAACCGTGGGCGACGCCGTTCCTGCTCGCAGCACTCGCCATCGCCTTCGCCGCCGTGGTCTCCAAGTTGCAACCGATCGTGTTCGGCGAGACCAATGCCACGCGCCTGCCGCATCGTCCTGCCATGGTGCCCGTTTATACGCACCTCGCGCTGGTGCTGATGCTGGGATTGTGGATTCCACCGTATCTGGCGCAATGGTATCGCCAGGCTGCCCGGCTCATCGGTTGAAGCAACTCGTGCGATGAATCTCTCGGCACTGGGAATCTCGCCCGCCACCGTACCGGCCGCCATGCAGGCGCGTCGTTATGCCGTGGATCCGATGCAACTGCTGGCCGCCTGTCGCGTGGCTTGGGAACAGGGTGGGCAGCTCGTTGCATTGTGGGCAAGCGACGACTCCGATCGCGGGCGCGGGCTCACCCTGCACGTGGTGCTGCGCGATGCGGACGGCTTGACGCTCCTCGAGCACCCATGCCCCGATGCGCACACTCAGTATCCGGACCTCGCCGCGATCTTTCCTGCCGCCGCGCGCATGCAGCGCGCCGCCTACGACCTCGCGGGATTGCAAGCGGCCGCCGAGGATCATCGGCCCTGGATTCGGCACGCAAGTTCGCCGGACGACCGCTTTCCGCTGCGGCGGGATTTCGCGACCTCGACGCAATGGCCGTCCGGGCCGGAGGATTATCGGTTCGTGAAGGTCGAGGGTGACGGCGTCCACGAGATCGCCGTCGGTCCGGTGCACGCCGGGATCATCGAGCCTGGTCATTTTCGCTTGCAGGTGGTGGGCGAAAAGGTGCTTCGGCTGGAAGAGCGCCTGGGCTACACCCACAAGGGCATCGAGAAACGGTTCGAGAACATGCCGATCGCCGAGGGTTGCGCGCTTGCCGGCCGGGTGTCGGGCGACAGCACCGTGACCTATGCATGGGCTTACGCGCAGGCCGCCGAAGCGCTGACTACGACCGACGTTCCACCGCGCGCGACGTGGCTGCGCGCGCTGTTGCTCGAACGCGAGCGCATCGCCAGCCACCTCGGTGATCTGGGCGCTCTGGGCAACGATGGCGGTTTTGCATTCGGGCTGGCGCAATTTTCGCGGCTGCGCGAAGAGGTGCTGCGGCGCAACGCCGGCGCATTCGGCCATCGCTTGTTGATGGACCGCGTGGTTCCCGGCGGGGTGAGCTGCGATGTAGGTGACGACGATGCCATGGCGATGCGAGCGCAGTGCGCGTATCTCACGCGCGAGATAGGCGTCCTGCGCGACATTTATGACGAGCATGCCGGCCTGCAGGACCGCTTTCGACTGTGTGGCATCGTGACGCCGGCACTGGCGAGGACCCTCGGCATGACGGGGATGGCGGCGCGTGCGAGCGGCGTGGCACAGGACCTGCGCTGCGATTACCCCGTCGCGCCGTATGACAAGCTGGCAGTGCGGCTCATCACCCACAACGAGGGCGATGTTGCCGCGCGCGTCGCAGTGCGCTTTGATGAAGTGCTGGAATCGCTACGGCTGGTGGCGGTGATACTCGATGCCATGCCGGCAGGCGATATTGCCGTGCCGCTGCGCGATGCGCAGGCCTATCGCGTTGCGATCGGCTACGTGGAGGGCTGGCGCGGACCCGTGCTGGTGGCGCTGGAAAGCGGCCCCGGCAACCGCATCCGGCGTTGTCATCCCCATGATCCGTCCTGGCAGAACTGGCCCGTGATCGAGCACGCGGTGATCGGCAACATCGTTCCCGATTTTCCGTTGATCAACAAGTCGTTCAACCTTTCCTACAGCGGCCACGACCTTTAGCAGTCTGTTGAAAAACGAAGTGCGGTGGCAAACACACTCCGATTTCGGGGTGTTCTGACCCCTCCGCGTAAGAAATAATCGCTTGTAGCCCGTTCTACGGGGCCAACATGTCGGTACCTAACCAAATTCGCCCAAAATGAATCGAATTTCAACAAACTGTTAGGAACAATTCGCATGTGGCATATCCTGAAACAGATAGCCAGGACCGGTATAAAGACGGAACCTGCGCCCTCGCCCGCGACGGAAGGCGTCATCGGGAACCGGTTGCAGGAACGCATTCTGCGCACCCTCGGGCGTGCGCTGGCGATCCGGCACGTGGATGCCGGCTCGTGCAACGCCTGCGAGCTCGAGATCCACGCCCTGGCCAATCCCTATTACAACATCGAGGGGCTGGGCATCCGGTTCGTGGCGAGTCCGCGGCACGCCGACATGCTGCTCGTCACCGGGCCTGTGTCAAGGCACATGATAGTGGCATTGCAACGCACGTTCGCGGCGATGCCCGATCCGAAGCTCGTCGTGGCCGTGGGCACCTGCGCATGCACCGGCGGCATGTTCGGCGAAAGCTATGCGACGATTGGCGCGGTGAGCAATGTCATCCCGGTGGACGTACAGATCGAGGGATGCCCGCCAACGCCGACGCAGTTGCTGCAGGGAATATTGGTGGCGGTGTCACCACCGGCGGCGCTGCGGCCGCGCGGTGACAAAGCCTCGGCATGGACCCGTCATTCCCGCGAAAGCGGGGATCCATTTTGACTTTGAGCCGGCCTAATCGAGTTGTAAAAATGGATTCCCGCGTGCGCGGGAATGACGATGGCGGTGCGGGCAAATCCAGCGCCCCCCGGTCGCGTGATGCCGGCGCGCGCGCAGATAACGGTGTCTGTGTCGGCGGATCCAGCGCCCTCCAGTCGCGTGATTCCGGCGTGCGCGGGAATGACAGTGGCGGCGCTCCATCGTCATCCCTGCGAACGCAGGGACCCATTTTGACTTTGAGCCGGCCTAATCGAGTTGTAAAAATGGATTCCCGCGTGCGCGGGAATGACAGTGGCGGTGCTCCACCGTCATCCCTGCGAACGCAGGGACCCATTTTGACTTTGAGCCGGCCTAATCGAGTTGTAAAAATGGATTCCCGCGTGCGCGGGAATGACGATGGCGGTGCGGGCAAATCCAGCGCCCC
>JANXZT010000246.1 GCA_025355395.1 Betaproteobacteria bacterium | reverse complement strand
TCGCTCACGCCAATGCAGTTCGTGTCCTTCGCCAGTCGCTTCGGCCCGCCAGAGCCGCACGTGATCGATCAGTTCCACCATCCGGTCGATCGCAACATCCTCGTCCTGTCCAATCGGGTGGAAGATGGAAAGCCGCTCGGGCTTGCCGACGCGGGCACTTATTTTCATACCGATTACTCGTATCTGGCAGTTCCGGCGCGCGCCACGACGCTCTATTCGATCGAGGTCCCCGCGAAGGGCGGCAACACGCTCTTCGCCAATCAGTACGCCGCCTACGATGCCCTGCCGGAGGCGATGAAGCAGCGCATCGAGCCGATGGTCGGCATTCATCACTATGGCAACCGCAAGGAACGCAATGATGCAAGTCGCACCGCGGCGTCGCCGTTGACCGATGAGCAGAAGGCGAAGATGCCGCTCATCACGCATCCGCTGGTGCGCCGGCATCCGGTGATGGGACGCAAGGCGCTGTATTCGGTGTCGGGAAGCTCGTACGGCATCGTGGGCATGCCGGAGGACGAGGCGGTGGCCTTGCTCGACGAGCTTGCCGCGCACGCGACGCAACCGCGATTCCAGTTGAGTCTCACCTATGGCGTCGGCGATCTCGTAATCTGGGATAACGCCTCGCTGCTGCACGCCGCAACACTGCTCGATCCACGGCATCCGCGCACGCTCTGGCGCATCACGCTCAAGGAGCCCGCACCGGAAGGCCACGCGGCGGCGGTGCTGGCGCCGACCTTTGCTCAGGGAATGCTGTAGGCAGCGGCGCTGGCCACGACCTTTGCTCAGGGAATGATGTACGCGCCGGCGCTGGCCACGACCTTTGCTCAGGGAATGCTGTAGGCGGCGGCGCTGGCCACGTCATCCCTGCGGAAGCAGGGACCCATTTTGACCTTGACTTGGACCCAGTTTGAGTTTGAAAAATGGATTCCCGCGTTCGCGGGAATGACGATGTCGGTGGTGGCCAGGCCAGTCGCGGCCGTCGTCCCGGCGGGTTAGTGGTGGCCAGGCGGGTTAGTGGTGGCCAGGCCAATCGCGTCCTCGTCCCGGCGAGGGTGACCGTCTCCTTGGCACCCACGCTCCCACGCACTGCTATCCCACACCTTACTATCCCACGCCCTGCTATCCCACCGGAACCCCGGCCAGGAAGCGGACAATCGCCGGGTGCCGCTGCAATTCTTCCAGTGCGTGAGCATCGGGTAGTTGCGGCCGGTCACGCTGTGCATCGACCATGCACAGGAAACCGAGCGGCGCGTTGGCCGATGCGCGAAACTGATGCCACGTCAGTGGCGGCACGGTCACGAGATCGAACGCGCCGATGCGATGAACGCCGGTGCCCACAAGGCAAGCACCCAATCCGCGGAGAACGAGCACCGCATGCGTGTGCTCGTGGCGCTCGAGCGTCGAATGCCCACCCGCCGCGACCTCGAAATAGCGAAGCTCGCTCCGCATGTCGGGGCCCTTGAAGAGCGTTTGACGGGTGACATCCCGAAACGGAGCGCGGCCTCCGTGCTTGTAAGCCATAAGGTCGACCGCATTCCACCGGAAGGCGTCCCCTCCAGGCTCGAAACGCCGAACCGGATGTTCGCCGCCGTCATGCATGCCGTGTGTCCGGGGCTTCGGCTGCGGCGACAAAGGCGCGGCATCGTTCCGCAAGCCGGTCGCCGGCCAGCAACAGGCTGCCGCCGATCAGGAAGATGGTGTCGACGCCGAATCGTTCGCGCATTTCGGCGACGCGTTCGACGCTCATCCCGCCGGCCGGAACCGGCATGCATGACCGCACCGCGTGCCAGGGGTTGCGCGCAGCGCTGGCGATTTCCTGGCACAGCGCGGCCGAGTAGCCGAAGCGGCCACCGGCGTTGGGGAAGATCGTAGCGTCCGCTCCAAAGAGCCGAAACAGCCGCCCGAGGAGAAGCGGTGGCGCCATGCGAGCGGCGCCTGCGAGCGCGGGATGCGCGATCAAGGCGATACCCCCTTCACGTGCAAGTACTGCGAGTGTCGAGACGCCGCTAACCATGGGAGCAATCAGCGCCATCTGCACGCCGCGCTGCCGCGCAAAATCGAGTTGCGCGCGCATGTCTTCGGCCGTGCCCGTAAGGCTCGGCGCATACAGCGTCCGCCTGCCGGTCGCGGTGTTTGCCTGCTCGATGGCTTCCTGGCAGGCGGCCACCCGGAGCGCGAACGGTGCGCTGGTCTGGTCAGCAAGCCCATGGTCATCCTTGATGATGTCGATGCCTGCGCGCGCAAACGTTCCGGCGAGCTCGGCGAGTGATTTCGCAGGAAGACCCTGCGGCTTCAGCGCCGAGCAGGTGAGTGGACGCGATTGCACTCCGGTCAATTGGCGCAAGCCCGCAATACCGAAACGAGGGCCGCCAAAGCCGGCAGCATACGCTTCGCTGCATTCGAATCCCGTCAATGCCACATCGTCCTGCAATGACGCATTGCCGAACAGCATGTTCAGAAGCTGGCCCGCTTCCGGCCCCGTGGTCTCGGCAGCGAGCGCGATGTCGACGTCGTGCTCATCGCCATCGATCGAGCGGATGGCGGTTACGCGCGCAATGATCTCCTCGCGCACGCGCACGTCACGCACCGCCGCGCGCGGCAGCTCGACGCTTTGCTCGAGGGCAATCGCGTCGGCGCGCGATTCGATCATTGCGGCCGGACAACGCACGCGATAGGTGGCGGTGATGCGGTCAGCGGACATACCGCGAAGGCAATCTCTTGAGCATTACAAAATAAGTAACACCTTCGCGTCGTCGTCCCCGCGAAGGTGACTGCACTCCCTGCCGCCATCCCTGCGAACGTGACCGCGCTCCACCGCCATCCCTGCGAACGTGACCGCGCTCCACCGCCATCCCTGCGAACGCAGGGACCCATTTTGACTTTGCATCGGCGATCCATTTTGACGTTGAAAGGAACCCATTCGGGTGGCTAAAATGGATTCCCGCGTTCGCGGGAATGACGTGACAATATCGCGGGAATGACGTGACAATAATTTCAGCCTTGCAACGCCCTGTCTCGCCCCGCTCCGACCGCGCGATCTTCCACCACACCGTCGGCGACGAAGGCATCGATCTCGGCGTCGTTGTAATCGTACTCCCGCAACAGCTCGCGTGTGTGCTGGCCCAGGAGCGGCGCGGGCCGCGTGACGGCGGTAGGCGTCTGTGAAAAATGCACCGGACACCCGAGCGCCTTGGTGGCACCGGCGGTGGGATGCACGAGATCGACCACCATGCCGCGCGCCAGCGTCTGCGCATGCGTAAGCGCCTCGCCGATGGTGTGCACCGGACCGACGGGCACGCCGGCTGCGTCGAAAACCTCCACCCACGCCGCCTTGGTGCGCTTTGCGAGCACTGCGTTCATCGCATCGGCCAGGGCATCGAGATGTTCCATGCGCGCGGAGTTGGTGACAAAGCGCGGATCGTCGCGCCATTCCGGGTGGCCGAGAACATCGGCGATGCGTTCCCAGTTGGCCTGGTTGGCGCC